>NZ_JAUBVF010000009.1:69582-160352 GCF_036705685.1 Microcoleus sp. AT3-A2 | reverse complement strand
TAACATTTTGGGGTTCTATATTTTTCACTCCGTTCAAGTCAGTTATATCATACCTCATCTTTCTGATAAATGCTATATATCATATTAGTTTTTTGTGTAATTAATTTTGTTTGACTACTTACCCTGTTTAAAGGCACAACAGCTTACAGCCAGCGTTAGACAAAGGCTTTAATTGTTTTTGGAGATGTCTATTACACGTTTTTTGCTAGAGAAGCAGGAAGTTGTCGATCTTTTTCACAAGCCTTGCTTGGCTTATATCCCGACTCCCAATTGAGTACAATTACAGTGCGGGACTTACGCCAAAAGAGTTAATTTTATGCCAAAGATCGGCGAATTCACTACCCTCGGTTGAGAAAGATTGACTCAGATTAGCTGAAGCATTTTATAAAAAATACTTATCCTTTTTGCGCTATGACCACCATTCAACCAGCCAATCTAAGTATAAACTTAAGAATATCGTTCAAGGCAAAAGCATAGATGTTTGTCTTCTGTTCGACATCAATGTCAGGTTTGAGCGCCCCAGTCTCTCTCGTTGAGACACTCTCCATTCACAGGAGAATTTCTGACAGGTATTTCCGTAGCGGCGGGCAAGTTCCCGCCACCGCCACACACATTCGATCAGCATGGAGCGGACACTATTAACAAGTTTGACCAAACTAAACTACCGACCAAATTTGTCAACACCAGCGAAGGCTGGCTAGTGCAGGTATATAATAGCGCAGATCGCAGCCTGCTCTGCGTGCTCGATTCATCTCACGCCTGGACTTTTTTGTTGGGCTGTGCGTTCGGTCTCCTACTGGCGGTGGGGTGGTTTAACCTCGCCAGTTACAGTCCGTCCAGGACTTATGAACCGTCAACAACTCCCCCCGAAATGTGGATTGATTAGCTCAGTCATTGCTAGAAGAGTGGTGTCCACGCAACTCTTCCGGTTTGGCTGATCCCATACCGTCCTCGGTGCAATATCTGTGTATAGAGAAAATTCTGCGATCGCAATTTACACTGACCAGAGATATACGGGTTTTCTGAAAATAAAGGGAAAACTTATGATTGGAATTTGAAATTACTTGGCATATCCATGTAAAGCGATCGCAAATTTGTGCGAAATTAAGGATATGACTTAAGTACATAGAATTTTGGGTCTTAATAGGTATTGATCTATAGAAGTTACTGCGGGACAGCGACACCTTCTAGCCCCATTCGGAGAGCGACCATCTCTGAACCTTCTGCTGACAGGTGTTCGCCTAACACCTGTCGGCAGGGTTGAAGCGCTGCACCCTTACTTCTTAAAGCTCACCGATCGCAATAATCGCTCTTTTTTAGAGGAGGCAGAAGGAGGTATTCATGGATTTTTTGTCCTTGTTTTTAATGGACTTCGTTAAGCAGTTGCAGTCCCCAACACTCGGGTTTTTGATTGGTGGTATGGTCATTGCCGCCCTTGGTAGCGAATTAATAATTCCAGAGGCGATTAATCAGATCATCGTCTTCATGCTGCTCATGAAAATCGGTCTGACCGGTGGTCAGGCGATCCGCAATTCCAACCTGACGGAGATGGTGATACCCGCAGCGTCTGCTGTAGCAGTAGGGGTTCTTGTGGTATTCATCGCGCGCTATACGTTGGCTAAGCTGCCGAAGGTCAACACCATAGATGCGATTGCGACCGGGGGATTGTTTGGTGCTGTGAGTGGCTCTACCATGGCTGCAGCCCTGACACTACTGGAAGAACAAAACATGCCATACGAGGCATGGGCTGCCGCACTCTATCCCTTCATGGATATCCCAGCGCTCGTAACGGCGATTGTGGTGGCCAACATTTATCTCAACCAGAAGAAGGGTAGTGCAGCAGCCCACTCTACCGTGCAGGACTCTTTCAGCAAGCAGCCCGTTGCAGCAGGCGATTATCCCGATCAGCAGGATTATCCCCGCAACCGGCAAGAGTATCTCAGCAAGCAGCAGAAGCCTGCGGATAATCGGGTCAAAATATGGCCGATCGTGCAAGAAAGCCTCCAGGGTCCTGCCCTATCGGCAATGTTGCTCGGCATTGCTCTTGGTCTGTTCACCCAGCCGGAAAGTGTCTATAAAAGCTTCTACGACCCCCTCTTCCGCGGCTTGCTTTCGATCTTGATGCTGGTCATGGGTATGGAGGCTTGGTCAAGACTTGGCGAACTACGTAAGGTGGCCCAGTGGTACGTCGTGTATAGCGTAGTGGCACCGCTGCTGCATGGGTTCATCGCCTTCGGTCTCGGCATGATTGCCCACTACACCACAGGATTCAGCCTGGGCGGTGTTGTGATCCTGGCCGTTATTGCCGCCTCCAGTTCAGACATCTCAGGTCCGCCCACGTTGCGAGCCGGGATTCCGTCGGCCAATCCCTCCGCCTACATCGGCGCATCCACAGCCATCGGTACACCCATTGCGATCGGCGTGGGAATACCGCTCTTCCTCGGGCTTGCCCAGGCGATAGGCGGCAGCTAATCCCAGACGGGTCGCGGTCTGTCGGCGCTCCCTTGACCCGGCAGACCAAGCGACTCAATATATTAAGATCAACATACGTAGGTAAGGAGGTTACCAACATGCCCAAGCCAGCCAAAAAGCTTGTCATCGTCACGGAAAAGATTCTGCTGAAAAAGATCGTTCATATCATCGAAGAAGCCGGGGCAACCGGTTATACGGTTCTGGAAACCGGCGGTAAAGGCAGTCGCAACGTGCGCTCGTCGGGACAACCTAGCGTTTCTGACATCACGGCGAATATAAAATTCGAGGTGCTCACCCCGGATCGGGATATGGCCGAGAATATTGCGGATCAGGTCGCAATCAAGTTTTTCCTCGATTTTGCGGGCATGATCTATATCTGTGACGCGGAGGTACTGTACGGGCACAGTTTCTGTGGACCAGACGGCTGTTGAATCGAGGCGACACAAACCTAAAAAGCCGGGGCATGACCCCGGTTTTTAGCTAATCAGACGGGAATCCCCACACCATATCGCTTCGATTGGTGTGGGATGAAAGGTGCGTGAGACGAGGATTCCACCTGTTCATAATCTCAAGGCGTAGCTTTGAGCAGTGAGCAGGTGGATGACGAGACGAACAAACTCTTATTCGGAGGGTCTATCTTGTTCCTCAATGTACTTCTTTAATTGCTCAACCGTCACGCCGCCACATGAAACAATAAAATATCCATTTGTCCAAAAAACATCTTTCCAGTAAACTTTTTGAACTTCCTCTACAAACTCTTTCCGCAAATAGCGACTAGATACAGTCTTAAGATTGTTGATAAGCTTACTTGGTTCAGTTTGCGGTGTATACTGAAGTAGCAAATGTACGTAGTCACGCTCACCATTGAATTCTACCAATCTTCCTTCCCATTTTTCCATCAAGTTCTTGAAAATCTCCTCAAGCCTGGACAACATTGGATCGGTCAGAACTTTCCGCCGATACTTGGTTGTTAACACTAAATGACACTTGAGATCAGAAACTCCTCTAGCTTTATGGATAAAATATTTACTCACAGACTTGACACCAAATAACATCCTCTGATCAATGAACACTAATTGATGCGTATTGGCTGTGATGTAATGAAAGCGACTTATCAGTACCAGTTATATCCCGACACTAATCAAAAGTTGACCCTCAACCATTGGCTGAGAATCTGTCGCTATTGGTATAATCGACAGTTAGGTGATCGATTTGATTGGTGGGAAATGAACCGCACTGCTATAAACGCTTGTCCATTGATTGCTAGCATCTCTGCGCCTCGTCAAAAACCCAATTACTACTCCCAAAAACAACAATTGCCCGTCATCAAGAAAGACCTGGTAAAAGTCTTTTACAGTGGTGAACTATTGGATTTTAAGCAGGTAGATTCCACTATCCTGCAAGACGTTTCTAAGCGAGTAGACAAAGCTTTTGAACGGTTTATGGTAGGAGATAGTAAAGGCGGTCGGTCTGGTAAACCCCGATTCAAGACTGAAGCGGATTACCGAACGATGACTTTTTCTACGGCTAACAGCGATTGGATTAAGCTGGTTCGCAAGAATTGGTTTTATATCCGATTGCCGAAGTTGGGCATCATGAAAGTTCGGATGCACCGCCCAATCCCCGATGGGTTTATCGTTAAGCAAATTAGTGTAACTAGAAAGGCTGACGGTTGGTTCGTTCAGATAATGCTTGAAGACTCTTCTGTACCGCAGTTGATTCCCGACAAAGTTACCCCAAATTGGGACAACTCAATTGGGCTAGATGCGGTGCTACATGAAGATGTCTACTTGGCAACATCATTAGGGGAAAAATTGCCTTCGTTGAAACCGCTTCGCAAAAACCAAGCTAAGCTAGACCGTATTTCAAAGAAGCAAAATAAGCGGAAGTGTGGCTCTAAATCCCGACGAAAATTAACAAAAAAAGAGGCGAGAAAGCACCAAAAAATAGCGCGTTCTCGCCAAGACTTCCATTACAAAACGGCTCACAACCTTGTCAGGTCTGGAGCTAAATTCTTCTTTCATGAAGATTTGGATTTAAAGGGTTTAACCAAGCGGAATAAAGTTAAGCAAGATGATGAGGGTAATTACCTCCCGAACGGTCAGTCAGCGAAATCAGGACTAAACAAGTCTTGGCTGGATGCTGCGTTCGGTCAATTTTTTAAGACACTGGAATACATAGCCGAAAAAGCTGGGTCAGTTGTCGTTCCGCAAAAACCTGCTTATACCTCAATGGTTCTGTGCTATCGGAATGAAATCATTTTCACCGATTGCGGTACGCGAAACTATTGGGATGAGCAGCATTCTTTGATAGTTGATCGTGATGTGAATGCAGCGATTAATTTGAAGAGACTTGGGTTGGGCATTTTCCCAAGTATAAAACGTCGTAGTGGGAATCTTTCTCTAGTAGGAACTATAGATGACAGTACCACAAAGGAAATTTTGTACACCCTTTATCGGGCTACAAAGATGCCCACGCCATAACTGTACTCAGTTTGGCGTGAGAGTATGTCACTAGCCGTATTTCTTGCCTGCGGGACTTGAGTCTCAGTTGCAGTCCCCAACGATCGGCTTTATGATAGGTGGTATGGTCATTGCCACTTTATATAAATTTGAAACCGGAGCAATTTAAACGGAGATTTGGTGTCCAGATTCAAACGTTTAAAGAAATGGTTAACACTTGAGAAAAATTCCGGGAATGAAAATCCTCAAGATAAACGAGGACGCCTTGATCGCTTTAACTCTTGAAGAACAAGTTTCAGTAGCCTTGGAATATTGGTGAGAATATCGAACCTATTTTCATCTGGGGACAAATTAGGGAGTATCCGGATCGACGATTTGCCGAATTGTAACTAACATTGAATCAACTTTAATGAAAACGGGGAAGTTTGGTATTCCTGGGAAAAAAGCATTGTTCAAAGGTTTTGGGCGTCAGCAAAGTTGTGGTAATGGATGTCACAGAAACAGCTATCGAACGAAAAAAAAACAGAAAAAATACTATTCAGTCAATAAAAAACACCCCAGCCTAAAAATGCAAGTGGTCATTAATCAAGAAAGTAAACCGATTATTTGCCTATATTTTGAACCTGGGCATTGCCACGATTTCAGCTTGTTTAAAAAAAGCAATCTTCATTTCCATCCCTCAACCGATAGTGTACAAGATAGTGGCTATCAAGGGATAAAAGATTATCACTTTAATAGCTCGATTCCTAAAAAGAAACCCAAAAAACCGAATGTTTCTCTTTTAGAAAAAGACTATAATCGAGCTTTAGCCCAGGAGGGAATAGTGATTGATTATGTTAATAGGAGTCTAAAAGTTTTCAAAATTTTGTCAAGTCGTTATCGAAATTGTCACCGCCGTTATGGTCTCCGTTGTAATTTGTTGTCAGCACTTTACAATTATGATTTAGCTCTCAGGTCTAAAATTCAAAAGCTTCAATTCTAACATAGATTTTTTTTCAAGAGGTCTAATATGAAATTACAGACTCGCTCCGGTACGAACAAAATCTCTAATGTTCAAATCGCGTTCATGGCGACAGAGGCGCTGTGGAATAATAAGTTGCGTACCAGTTTAACTATGCTGGGCGTAATTATTGGGATATCTTCGGTAATTGCCATTACTTCGGTGGGACAGGGAGTACAAAAATCAACTGAAGAACAGTTAAAGGCTTTGGGTACAAATGTGCTGTTGGTTTTATCCGGCGCTGCGCGATCGGGCGGTGTCAGTCAGGGAAGCGGTTCTGCTACTACCCTTACTTGGGATGACGCTAGGGCGATCGGCAAACAAGCTCCCGCAGTTAAGGCGATTTCGGCTTATTTGCAGCGTCAAGTGCAAGTGGTTTATGCCGGACAAAATTCATTTACTGCTATTTTGGGCACAGATTTAAACTATCCAGATGTCAAGAACATTCAACCCCAAGAAGGACGGTTTTTTAACGAGGATGAATTGAATGCTGCTGAGCCAGTAGTTGTCCTCGGGTCTAAGGTGCGGGACGAACTTTTTGGACCCGGAGCTAATGCGCTATCCTCCGATATTCGCATTCAGGGAAACCGCTACAAGGTGATTGGAGTGATGGAAAGCAAGGGGTCTGTAGGGGGAACCGATCAGGACGATCGAGTGTATATTCCCCTCAAAAATATGTCTTCGCGGATTGTGGGGAGAAATTCTTTAGCGGGGATTGCGATATCGGGTTTTTGGTTGGAAACTGCCGACGAATCGGATTTAGCTGATGCTCAATTTCAAGTAGAAAATATTATGCGCTTGCGCCACAATATTTATCCACCACAACCGGATGATTTTCGAGTTGTAAATCAAGCTGAGATAGTTAATACTTTCAGCAATGTGATAGGTTTATTTACGGTGATGGTGGGTTCGATCGCCGGAATTTCTTTGGTGGTTGGCGGCATCGGTATTGCTAATATTATGTTGGTGTCTGTTGTGGAACGCACTAAGGAAATCGGGATTCGCAAAGCGGTAGGCGCTACTAATGCAGCAATTCTGATTCAATTTATGGCGGAATCTATTTTAGTTTCGACGGTGGGGGGAACGGCGGGTATTGGGTTGGGAGTTGCGATCGCCTTTGGGGCCTCGACAGCGTTTAAATTTCCGTTTGTGGTTTCTGTATGGTCGATCGCAGCCGGTTTTGGGCTATCTTTTACTGTAGGCTTATTGGCTGGAGTGCTACCGGCTCGGAATGCGGCTCGCTTAGATCCGATCGCAGCTTTGCGGAATGATTGAACTTAGTGACGTTCGCCCCAGTTAAATTGAACAGTCCTGAACCCACGAGTGGTCTGAAACCGGGGAAAGATCGACGATCGGACTTCCTTGTCGGCCACAGATTCGCTAACGGGACTTAGACAAAAATTACGTCAAAAATGGCTGCAAACGGGGACAGGTAAAGGGTTTGAGATTGAATTGGGATCAGTCTTGAATTGACAACGGTTTCACCTCTGATATCAAATCCGCGCTTCATCGTCGGGCGTAAAATCGAGTCAACACTCAACACTCAACCATCATGTAGTTTTTCGACTGACAGTTAACAGGCAACAGTCAACAGCCAACAGTCAACAGCCAACAGTCAACAGCCAACAACCAACAGTCAACAGCCAACAGTCAACAGTCAACAGTCAACAGTCAACAAACTCTTTCCCTTACCTAGACTGCGTTTCAGGTACTTGAGGGGCTAGAAAATGTCTAAGTCCCATTAGAAATAATATACGTTAATTCAAATATAATAATAAACACCCCTTATCCAACAAGCAATTTCCATGTTAGAAGCATTGGTATTGGCAACAGTATTTTGCGGATTTTTTGGTATCATCTTTAAAAAGAACCTGCTCATGAAAATCGTCTGTATGGATGTCATGAGTACAGGGGTTATCGCCTATTACGTGGTGGTGGCATCGCGAGAAGGCTTGCTGACACCAATTATTTCAAAGGGGAAAAATGTTGTCGCTTACGCCGATCCGGTTCCCCAGGCGGTGATCTTAACGGCGATCGTGATCGGCTTTTCAGTTCAGGCTTTAATGCTGGTCAGTGTGATGAAACTGGCACGAGATAATCCGACATTAGAAAGTAACGAAATCGAGATGAATAATACCCCATGAATACCCTGACGCTAGCCTGGATTGGACTCCCGTTTTTTGTCGGGTTTAGTATTTATTTGATTCCGAAGTTTGACAAGTATCTGGCAATATTCGGAGCGATCGCGTCCGCTGCCTATGCGTTCCAGCTTTTTGTAATGCCGTCAGCGGTGACGCTGGAGTTACTGGATAATTTCAGTGTCACCTTGTTAGTCGATCGCTTGAGCGGGTATTTCATCTTAACCAATGCCTTAGTCACAGCAGCGGTGATTATCTACTGTTGGCCCACAGAGAAGACGGCATTTTTTTATGCACAGATTCTGATGGTACACGGCAGCCTGAATGCGGCCTTTGCCTCTAGTGACTTTATCAGTTTATATGTGGGGTTAGAAGTCAGCGGGATTGCGGCGTTTCTCTTGATTGCCTATCCTCGCACCGATCGCTCGATTTGGGTAGCTTTGCGCTATCTATTTATTAGCAACACGGCAATGCTGTTTTATCTAGTCGGTGCCGTGCTGGTTTATAAGGCAAGTAATTCGTTTAGTTTTGCCGGCTTGGGTGCAGCGCCCCCAGAGGCGACAGCTCTGATCTTTATGGCACTCTTGGTTAAGGGAGGTGTGTTTGTATCGGGGTTATGGCTACCGCTAACTCACTCGGAATCAGAAACGCCAGTGTCGGCTTTGCTGTCAGGGATTGTGGTTAAAGCGGGGGTATATCCCCTCGTGCGGTGCGCGCTGATGGTGGAGGAGGTGGCACCCATCGTCCAGATTTTCGGAGTCGGGGCGGCGTTTATGGGCGTGTTCTATGGCATCTTTGAAAAGGATACCAAGCGGGTGCTGGCGTTCAGCACGGTTTCGCAGTTAGGTTGGATTCTCGTAGCCCCGGAAGTGGCAGGCTTTTATGCCCTCGCCCACGGCTTGGTCAAATCGGCGCTATTCCTGATTGCGGGTTCTTTACCCAGCCGCGACTTTAAGGAATTGCGACAAAAGCAGATCAATACTAAGCTCTGGATTGCCTTAGTCGTGGCTAGCCTTTCGATCTCAGGCTTTCCTTTTTTGGTTGGCTTTGGGGCAAAGATGTTGACTTTGAAGAATTTGACACCCGCTTATGCGACAGCCATGAATGTGGCAGCAGTAGGAACTGCTATCCTATTTGCTAAATTCATCTTTCTGCCCCGTGGTGGAGAAGCAAAATCAAAACCTGGTTTTTGGCCTGCGGTGTTGCTGTTGGTAAGTGGGCTGATTGCAGCCAATGCCTTTTATGTTGAGGCCTATACGCTGGACAATATGGTTAAGGCGATCGCCGTCATCGGTGTTGGTTGGTTAGCCTATTTTCTAATTTTTCAACGCACGGCAATCAAACTGCCACGTATGCTTGAACAATTCGATCACTTGGTCGGTTTTATGAGCTTGATTTCGCTCCTACTATTCTGGATGGCATTCTCAACATGATTGGACAGCTAATATTAAGACTGACGATCTGGTTTCTACTCACAGCCGATTTTAGTTTGGCAAATATTGCGATCGGCATCATCATTGCTTTCCTGTTGCCGCGCAGCTACGCACCCCCGGAACCTTTGAGGGAATGGTTGGGGGTGTTCGGTAAAATATTGAGGGCGATTCCGATAGCTTATATAGAAGCTTTTGAACTCATCTTCCGCCCCCATAGACACGAAGATGTGATCATGGAAAAAGTGCCAAACCATCGATCGCCCTTGTTGATCTTCCTAGATGTCTTCGTGATCACTTTTACTCCTAAGACGATTGTTGTGAAATATCACGAAGAGGGTTTTTACGAAGTACACCGAGTGCAACGGACATCAAACACCTAGCTCAAGTTTCTTTCTGAATGATTTAACCGCTCTTGACGCCGAGTCAGAGAAGAGAAGAGAAGAGAGAAATGAATAATTCCGATTTAGCTAAGTAAGAAAAATCAGGAGTCCACACAATTGAACAACTTGAACAACTTGATTTTAATTGCGATGATTCTGGCTCTGCTCATACCCATGTACGAGGTATGGAAAGATCATGATATCTGGCAAACAATGTTGGCGTTTGCCAGTATCTCGACGAAAACGGCAATCATCGCTCTCGTCATATCCGTCTGGCGCGATGATTGGATGATCGGTGTGGTGGCGGCGATTATCCTCAGTGTGGGTGAAGCTGGATTGATGTTGTTGGCACATATAATCAAACGTATCAGTGAACCATGATCGTAATAGATGTATTGAGCTATACCTGCATCGGTATAGGGATTTTTTTCTGGTTTTGGGGTACTTCTTACCTACTTGGGAAGCGATCGGTTTTGTATAAACTGCACAGTCTTTCGGTAGCAGACACGCTTGGGTCAATGTTGATCGTCGTCGGATTGCTGCTGCAAATACCCAGTAAATGGCCCCTGCTGATTCTGGCGATCATTTGCTTAGCAACCTGGAACACAATGCTGGGATATGTGTTGGCCCATTGTTCCAAAACAGGGAGTAACTATGAACGATAATAGCTACATTTATGTCCTCGTCGCTCTGCTACCCTTAGCTGCTGGTATGGTGGTATTTCAGGTCAATCCATACCACGCATTGCTACTGCGGGGGGTATTGGGAGCGATCGCCGCCTTGGTGTATACAATTTTAGGCGCGGGGGATGTGGGCTTGACCGAAGCCTTGATGGGTACTCTACTCGCGATTACACTTTATGCAGTGACGGTGCGTTCATCCTTCGTGCTGCGTCTGGGTGTAATCGAAGAGGGGACAGAGGGCGATGCTATATCAAACGACAAAACCGCAGGTGATTTTAAGCAACTGATAGATGACATCCGCACAGTTTTTCAGAAACGCCATATGCGCCTGGAACTCGTTCCCTATGCGACTACACAGGCATTGCAGCGGGGGCTGAGGGAAAAAGAAGTTCATGCAGCTTGTGCGCCACAAAGCCAATTGGAACACAGCGGCGAAGCGCAACTTTATAACACCGCAACCAGAGTTCGGCGTGTCTACGACATCATGCAAACCGAACTTTCATCACCAGGGACAACCCTAACCTATGTAAATACACCAGACGCAGAGGACAAACATTGATGAAGTGGGTTTACTTTTTATCAGGGATAGCGCTGTTTGTCAAAATGCTGCTAATAGCCAATCCAGTAATGGACTTATCGCAGCAAAGTTCGATCGTCGAATTGGTTGTTCAAGATAGTGGAGTATCCAATGCGGTTTCCGGTATCATTTTTCGAAATCGGCTGTACGACACGATCTTTGAAGTCGTGGTATTTACGATCGCCATCATGGGTGCAAGTTTTATGCTAGCCAATGAAAGTCCGTCCTGCGCCATATATCAGTTTACCGATCAACCATCGATTATTTTGGCGCGATTGGGAGCGACGATTGCCGCGTTGGTGGGTATCGAACTAGCAATTCGCGGCCATTTAAGTCCAGGCGGTGGTTTTGCGGCGGGTGTAGCGGGGGGAACTGCGATCGGCTTGGTGGCGATTACCTCATCACCGCAGTGGATGCAAGAAATCTACCAGCGCTGGCATGCCGCGACTTTGGAGAAGGTTTCGGTACTTGTTTTCATTGTATTGTCCGTTATCACTCTGTCAGGATATGAGTTACCGCACGGAGAGTTAGGCACACTTTTCAGCGGTGGCATTCTCCCCTTGCTCAATATCCTGGTTGCAGTCAAAGTCGCATTAGGATCGTGGGCGGTGATGTTGGTATTTATTCGCTATCGCGGATTGCTATGACAAATGTTCCTAGCTCAAATCCATTGGCATCGAAATTATTCATCTCTCTCATTCTCTGACTCTGTATCCTCTGTGTCCTCTGTTCTTTGCGGTTTAATCGAAACTTCCCCGCTTTGGGGCAGGGCTGTTTCATTCTCGAATTTTAGCACAGCTAAAATTCTGAATGAAAATATTAATGTCAGACTCGAACCCTAAAAATTCAACTATAGCAATCCTTGCAGGAGTCGTAAACTTTTTACCCTACCCCAACCCTCCCCTTATCAAGGGGAGGGAGTAAGAAATTCACAAATAATTTAGGATTGCTATATCAATTTTATTGATAGTTGAATGAACCGTTTTTCTTACTTTTTAAAGAATTGAAAAATTTATCTTTTTAATTGTGAGCAGATGATTGAGCTAATATACAATTTTAACTGAGTAAAAATATCAGATTTTATAATTCATAGTTTAGTCACCTCTGCCCGATTCTTAATGATGAAAAGCCAGCCTAAAAATCGGTAAAAATTACAGCACTTCCCTATGCTATGTGGTACAGTAACAACAATCAGTGAACAATTTTTTTAAATGGCTATAATTCATCAAATCGAGGGCAACTTCTATTATCCTATCAATCATTGCTGGGGTCTTGGGAGCAAAACTTCGCAAAAACGATTTAAGCTGTGATTACCACATTTCAATAGGATTAAAATCGGGAGAGTAGGGTGATAAACAAATAACACGCGCACCGACAGCTTCAATCATTAGTACAATTGAGGTGAGTTTAGGGGAAGGTAAATTATCCATTACTACTACCGCTACCGGCGGCAATTGAAGGCATAAAAACTGGTCAATAAATAAACTAAATGCTGAACCATCTATTGAATCATCCATTGTTATTACTGCCCGAACTTTCTTCAGACTAATTGCGCCAATAACCGTGACTTTAGCCTCTGCATAAAATGGCTTGATTCCACCGACTCTTGTCCCTATCTGTGAGCGGGCATGAGTTCTAGCCAAACAAGTCCATCATCCCCGTTCCCAGAGAGAGATAAAAGGTTCTCGGTCTCGATATTTTTCATTTTTTCCCAATACTCAACTCTCAACTTTTGTACTCTGTCTGTTCCAGCTTGGCTACTACACCAGGTTTTTTTGATCCGCTCAATAATTCGGGGTGAATTGCTCAAAGATGCACCTCAAATGACGCACAATCGTTCCTAAGTGGGTAGTCCGCCCCGAATTATTGAGCGGATACAAATGTGCAACAGCTTACTCTCTTACTTACACAATTTCGCCCTCTAATTCACCGAATTCGATTTGAGTTCCCAACGCCAAAGTCAGGGTACTTTCAGGTTCTACCATTTTTATATCACCTTGAATGTCGGTAGCCCACCAAGCGCGATCGGACACATTGGTCAATCCTAACGAAAGCTCGTTTCTCGATCGAGAAGTGACTATAGCTACAAGGCCGTTAGATGCTGCGGCTGTTAAACTCGGTATGTCAGAGGTGAATAATTGAGTTCCCGCACTCAGAGGGATAATTCGACTGCCTATTTTTAGATAAAATTGACCGCTGGTAAAAGAATTTACTGCGGGCTGATCTGATATAAAGGTAGGCGCCATATTTGTTGGTGTTGGGGCTGGCAAGTCAGAATTTCCTACTGTAATTGTACAGTTGCCGATTTTCTTTTGGTCGCCCGATCGCAAATAACTCACGGCCCCGCTATCAACATTCTCGCAAACAATTTGACCTGCTTCTAATTGAAATCGCATGGCCAAGGGCGAAACATTAGGAATGCAGATAATAGACAAATTTTCATCACTGCCAAAAGTCACTGGTTCCGAACCCAGAGTGAGAGTGCGATTTGCTCCCGTATCGTAACTAATGACCAGCCAAGCTTTGTTGAACAAAGTTTCAGCTACAACCAACATAATTCCAATCCAAAAACCGATCGCAGCACAGCCAGCTAAACGGCCTGCTGTACCGGATAGATTATAAGCAAACAGAATAAACAAACAGCCGCCCAACACACCCCCAACACCGCCGCCTCCCATGCCGCGAAGCGCCCCCAAATTAGGAATCCGCTGTGCAAGTCCAAGTCCTAACAAACTGCCAGCTATTCCCCAGCAAATTACTCGCAATAATTCATTGTTTCCGTCGCCAATCCCGCTATAAATTCCTTCGGCGATCGCCCCAGAAATTGCTCCTGCTATTAAACCAAACAATCCGCCATTTTTTAAAGCCTGTTTAATTTGAGGCTTGCCTTTGATATAGTAATAATAGCCGAACATAATAGCAGTAGCAATGCCACCGCCTACCAATCCAAACCAGCGAGCTGTGGACAATACACTGTCAAAAAAAGCACTGTCAAAAAAAGATTCCGAACCAGGGAGTTGCTGCATGAAAGGTTCGGTGATTAGATTGCCGACGAAACCGCCGACAGCACCGCTAATGCCAAACTGTAAAGCTTTTTTAAGGGCTGATAGATTTCTTTTCACGGCGCACCAGATTAAAAGTGAGAGTCAAATCTAGCTACAAGCTCGAAAGTCACGATTTCCGATGATCTGATATCTGGCACCATTATCAAGAACAGGCTTTCCGGCCTGTTCCACAAACACAAAGAGTGAGTTTTCTTGCGGGGAGTAGGGTTTGGGCCCCAGAGCCCGCCCATCCAAAACTTATTGAGAATGCTGCAAGATGTGAGACGATCGCACATCTCCCCCTGTCTCCCTGCTGTCTCCCCCCATCTCCCGCTTCCCTCCCTCTCAGGGCCAAGCCTTTGAACCTCGCGCCCTCGCCCGTCACAACTCATGCAGCGAGGTCTAGATCGCCTGCAACCCTTGCTGCTAAATAATTTCAGATAGTTCTTTCCGGTGATATTTTAACTTCTCAGACCCAAGCGAGGGCCCAAATATGAAAAGGAATGTTACAAACTATTACAGTAACACTCAGAATGTGAACATAATGCCTCAAAATACTTGCGAGAGGTAGTTGTGTCAGAGAAGCAATATCCTTACTAACTGCCGGACAGTCACTCGATCGCCACTAAGTGGCCTGCTGCAATCTTGATCATAAATTAAAGATCGCATCAGTCATTTATGGTATTGTAAGCGACAGGCTTAGTGCGAGCACTCACAACCGCACCGGCGTGAAGAACCAGCGCCGTTAAGCACCGAAGGCAGTCACCCGCCAACAACTTCAACAGTTGCTGACTGTGGAAAGTCCAGCCTTCCCCGTCAAAGCTCCTGCCTGAGCAGGAAAGATACGGGACGCAAGCGCCCGCCTTCGCTAGCTCAGCGCAGAGCAGTTCATATAGCAAAATATCCAGCGGGTACACACAAGATGAGTATCGTCACCAAATCAATCGTCAACGCAGACGCCGAAGCTCGCTACTTGAGCCCAGGTGAATTAGATCGGATCAAAAGCTTCGTCACCTCTGGTGAACGCCGCGTCCGCATCGCCCAAATTTTGAGCGAATCCCGCGAACGCATCGTCAAGCAAGCAGGCGACCAACTTTTCCAAAAGCGCCCTGATGTTGTTTCTCCCGGCGGCAACGCTTACGGCGAAGAAATGACCGCAACTTGCTTGCGCGACATGGACTACTACCTGCGTTTGATTACCTACGGAATCGTAGCTGGCGACATTACTCCGATCGAAGAAATCGGTATTGTCGGCGTCCGCGAAATGTACAAATCTCTCGGCACCCCGATTGAAGCCGTCGCCGAAGGCATTCGCGCTATGAAAAATGCAGCAAGTTCGCTGCTGTCTGGAGAAGACGCTTCCGAAGCTTCCTCTTACTTCGACTACGTTATCGGTGCGATGCAGTAAGGAATTTCGATTTTAGGTTTTCGATTTTAGATTGAAAAATTGGGGGTTGCCGGCAACAAGCTAAAAGTTTTTGCAAATAACCAGCCAGTTAAAAATCTTAAATCCCAAATCCCAAATTCCAAATTCTAGCTCCAAAATTGGACTGACTCAGCCACTTTCTAGGAAACAAGACAACCATGCAAGACGCAATTACCGCCGTTATCAACTCCTCTGACGTTCAAGGTAAGTACCTGGACATCAGCGCTCTAGACAAGCTCAAGAACTACTTTGCTTCTGGCGAACTGCGCGTCCGCGCCGCTACAGCCATCAGCGCCAATGCAGCCACAATCGTCAAAGAAGCAGTTGCTAAGTCTCTGTTGTACTCTGACGTAACTCGCCCCGGCGGCAATATGTACACCACTCGTCGTTATGCAGCTTGCATCCGCGACTTGGACTACTACCTCCGCTACGCCACCTACGCTATGTTGGCTGGCGACCCTTCCATCCTCGATGAGCGCGTGCTCAACGGTTTGAAAGAAACCTACAACTCCTTGGGCGTGCCCATCGGTTCTACCGTACAAGCAATCCAAGCAATGAAAGAAGTCACCGCCGGTTTGGTCGGTTCTGACGCTGGTAAAGAAATGGGCGTCTATTTCGACTACATCTGCTCAGGCTTGAGCTAAAACTCAGGAAGAAGGAAGAAGAAAGAAGGAAGAAGAAGGAAGAAAGAAAAATACTTATTTCTTGCCTCTTTTAACTTTTAACTTTGGACTTGTTACCTTTGCCTTTGAAAAGAGGTCAGGGAAGTTGAGAGTGATTGCTAGACCGTCAAAGGCTTGTCGAGAAAGCCCGACGAGTTTTAACGAGCTAGTTTTGACTCCTAACTCCCTGCCTTCAATCTTTAAAAAATCCATCTAATAATCTGTAAACCTACTCAGGAGTTCGTTTCCCATGAGAATGTTTAAGGTGACTGCTTGCGTCCCAAGTCAAACCCGCATCCGCACTCAGCGCGAATTGCAAAATACCTATTTTACTAAGCTCGTTCCTTACGACAATTGGTTCCGGGAACAGCAAAGAATTATGAAAATGGGCGGCAGAATTATTAAAGTGCAACTGGCTACCGGTAAGCCCGGAGCTAATACAGGTTTACTTTAAGAGCCGAAGCTGGATTAGTAGAGGGGTAAGAGGTCGCGATCGACCTCTTTTTTGTTGTTATAGCAGAAGAAAGAACCTCCAGCGTTGTTAATTTAATCATTGACCAATATTTCAATAACCAGAAAGTATAACTGCGATTATCGCTAACAAAACAGCAAGCATTTGTGGTAATGTAATAGCCTCTTTCAAGAATAAAGACGATAATAATATAGTAATCAGCGGGTAGATAGACGTAACACTCACTACATTGGCAACTTCACCTTTGGCAAGGGCTATAAAAAATACTAATGATGCCACCGTGCCACAAACGCCCACTAACATCGCAAACAAAATCCCCCTAACATCTCCCTCAAAACTAAAATTATTAGTGTGGAAAATAATAAATAAAGTAGTTAAAATAGCGCCAACTGCTTCATAAACAAAAGCAGTTTTGTAGTCAATATATTTAGTCGCTAAATTGCCAAAAAATCCCCACAAACCATATAACAGCGAGCAGATTAATGCGTAAATTAACCAATCTGGTATTTTAGCCATCTTTGTTAGAGTTTATTGAGATCATTCTAAAATCCTATGGCTAATGACATTCGACGCTTGATTCCTTTTTTTGACCCCAGCGCGTCTCAATGGGCCGCTGAGGCTCGGTGGCTGAGGTGGCTGACTTTTCTCTGGCTGTTTGTCGGGCTGACAGCATTGTTTTCGGCTTCCTATCCCATTGCAAATTATGAATTTGGAGACGGCCTTTATTATTTTAAACGACAGCTCATCGCAGTGGCGATCGGGCTGGCCGGCTTTAACTTGATGGTATACTCCCCACTGCGCTACATCATGAAAACATCTCAGTTAGGCGTTTTATTGCTGCTGGGATTGCTCTGGTTGACCTTAGTTCCGGGAGTGGGAACCACAATCAACGGGGCGACTCGCTGGATATCTCTGGGCCCGGTTCCGATTATTCAACCTTCTGAATTGATCAAGCCGTTTTTTGTTCTCCAAAGCGCCCGCATTTTCGGCAACTGGTCTCGATTGACGAATAAAGTTCGCTTAACTTGGCTGTTAATTTTCGGTGCGATGCTTTTGGGAATTTTGTTGCAGCCCAATTTAAGTACCACGGCTTTGTGCGGGATGACTTTGTGGTTGGTGGCTTTGGCGGCGGGATTACCTTACTTGCAGTTGGGCGCCACGGCTATGGGGGGAATGCTTTTAGCCGTTTTAAGTATTAGTTTGAGGGAATATCAGCGCCGCCGGATTATGTCTTTCCTCAATCCTTGGGCTGATCCGATGCAAGACGGCTATCAGTTGATTCAAAGTCTGCTGGCTGTCGGTTCAGGGGGCATTTGGGGTGTGGGTTTGGGGATGTCGCAGCAAAAGTTATTTTATTTGCCGATTCAGTACAGCGATTTTATTTTTGCTGTGTTTGCTGAGGAGTTTGGTTTGGTGGGAGGTTTCTCGCTGTTGCTGATGTTGGCGGCTTACTCTACTGTGGCTTTGAGGGTAGCGATGAAGGCTCGAAATGTTGAGTCTCAGTTGGTGGCGATTGGGGTGATGGTGGTGATGGTGGGACAGTCGCTGCTGAATATTGGGGTGGCGACGGGGGTTTTGCCGACTACGGGTTTGCCGCTGCCGTTTTTTAGTTACGGGGGTTCTTCGATGTTGGCAAGTTTGTTGTTGTCGGGGTTGCTGATTCGGGTGGCGAGGGAGAGTTCTGAGGCTGATGTGGTTTCTTTAAACGGCCTCCGTGGAAAGCCGGGAAAGCCGAAGTTGCGATCGAACAACGGCACACCACAAACTGAATAATTTGTCAATAGTAAACACACCCGATTAACTGGTTTCCAGGCAGAGCCTGGAAACCAATACCCACAGGCTCTGCCTCGATTCTTGCTGGGGCAAATTGGAGGCAGAGCCTCCAGATCTGCCTTACCAGGCAGAGCCTGGTAACGAGTAATAGCAAATAAAAACTAACGATCGACTATTTCCGCCCGTCACCCTTATTTGGCGGTTCTTCTTGTTGTTCTTGAGGTTTAGCTGTGATGTTAGTTAATTCTTTTTTGTCTGGTTGCGGTGTTCCTTGACTGGAGTTAGCCATTGAGTTTTGTCCTAAATAGATGCACCGCTTAATGATATCTTTTCCGGCTACAAATGTATTGCTGTAGATAGGGGGAGGAAAATCAAGAGAGACAATTCTGATGCAATTCGATGAGAGCTTTAATATTAGACAGCATTATGTAGATGCAAATGGCTGTCGCTTGCTATACTGCTGGAGGGTTGCAGCCAAACAAATCGGAGGCGGACGCAAAAACACCTTTGTTAAGTATTAAATCCCGAGATGGCGATCTCGAACGATTAACCCTTGCTGCTGCAATTTTCCCAGCATTCGCGTTACTGTTACCAGAAAGAATTGGTTTAAAGCCCCAAGCCCGATCGGAAGAAATTAAAAGAAGACTATTCATTACTCCAATCCTCTTCCTTCCAGGTAGATGTCGCTATCTTGCGGTCAACAGTCAACAGTCAACAGTCAACAGAACCGCGTCGTGCAAATCGCATTAGCAATATCTTGATGTGTCAAGCGGATATTCAAACCAGAGGGCTGTCAAAAGTTATGAAACTGCAAAAAATTGGATTGTCGGGACTCATCTCAATCTTAGCGGTGCTGACTATAGGTGAGTTTCGGTTTATCCCTAATTCCCAATTTAAAATCATCAATTCTCAGGCCTTGGCTCAAACCCAAGCTGAGCGGAAAGCTGAAGCAGACCGACTGTTAGATCAAGGGATTCAGCAGCTCGTGACCAGTCAATTTCAAGCTGCATTGCAGTCTTGGCAACAGGCACTAATAATTTATCGAGAAATTAAAGACCGCCAAGGTGAAGGGAAAGCTCTGGGAAATCAGGGATTTGCTTACGATTCCCTCGGCGACTACGCCAAAGCGATCGAGTACGCTCAGCAGTATTTGGCGATCGCCCGAGAAATTAAAGACCGCCAAAGCGAGGGGGCCGCTTTGGGAAGTCTGGGAAATGCTTACTATTCCCTCGGCGACTACGCCAAAGCGATTGAGTACGCTCAGCAGTATTTGGCGATCGCCCGAGAAATTAAAGACCGCCCAAGCGAGGGGAAAGCTGTGGGAAGTCTGGGAAATGCTTACTATTCCCTCGGCGACTACGCCAAAGCGATTGAGTACGAACAGCAGTGGTTGGCGATCGCCCGAGACATAAAAGGCCGCCAAAGCGAGGGGAAAGCTTTGGGAAATCTGGGAAATGCTTACTATACCCTCGGCGACTACGCCAAAGCGATTGAGTACGAACAGCAGTCGTTGGCGATCGCCCGCGAAATTAAAGACCGCCAAAGCGAGGGGAGAGCTTTGAGAAGTCTGGGAATTGCTTACTCTGAACTCGGCGACTACGCCAAAGCGATTGAGTACGAACAGCAGTCGTTGGCGATCGCGCGAGAAATTAAAGACCGCCGAAGCGAGGGGAAAGCTCTGGGAAATCTGGGACTTGCTTACAGTGACCTCGGCGACTACGCTAAAGCGATTGAGTACCAACAGCAGTCGTTGGCGATCGCCCGAGACATAAAAGGCCGCCAAAGCGAGGGGAAAGCTTTGGGAAATCTGGGAAATGCTTACTATACCCTCGGCGACTACGCCAAAGCGATTGAGTACGAACAGCAGTCGTTGGCGATCGCCCGCGAAATTAAAGACCGCCAAAGCGAGGGGAGAGCTTTGAGAAGTCTGGGAATTGCTTACTCTGAACTCGGCGACTACGCCAAAGCGATTGAGTACCAACAGCAGTCGTTGGCGATCGCCCGCGAAATTAAAGACCGCCCAAGCGAGGAGATAGCTTTGGGAAATCTGGGACTTGCTCTTTACAAATCGGGCAATCTCCCAGCAGCCGAGACAACGCTACTTGATAGTATTAAAGTCTCAGAATCTCTCCGTGCTGGATTAGACGATGCCAATAAAGTGTCAATCTTTGAAACCCAAACTAACCCCTACGTCATTTTACAAAAAGTCTTCATTGCTCAGAAAAAAACTAATGAGGCTTTAGAAATTGCCGAACGGGGTAGAGCCAGAGCTTTTGTGGAGTTATTGGCATCTCGCCAAGCCCCATCTGCATCTGCCCAAACTACTATCAACCCCCCCAATATCCAGCAAATTCAACAAATTGCTAAAGAGCAAAACGCTACCCTTGTCGAGTATTCAACTATTTGGAATGAAGCCCTTTATATTTGGGTCATCAAGCCGACTGGTGAAATTACCTTTCGCTCCGTTGACCTCAAATCTCTTAACATCAATCTACGCGAAGCCACCGAACAGACAAGAGTATCTGCTGCTCTGGGGACGAGAGGATTAAATGAGCAACATACCGCCTTAGCTGAGATGATTCGCGGCACTCGCGATGCTCTGGGTGTATCGGCGGGGGACACTGCCAATAAACAAACAGCTAATCCCCCTGCTTCTACCACTGCTAATTCTCGGATAATCTACCCCAAATTACAGCAAAGTTATCAACTACTGATTCAACCCATTGCCGATCTTTTACCTACTGACCCGAATGCTCCTGTCATCTTCATTCCCCATCAATCCCTGTTTTTAGTTCCCTTTGTCGCCTTACAAGATCCGACAGGTCAATATCTGATTGAAAAACATACCATCCTCACCGCTCCCGCCATTCAAATTTTGCAGTTAACCCGCCAATCACGGCAAAAAGTCCGACAACTTTCTCTCCAAAATAACCTCGTCGTCGGCAATCCAACCATGCCCAAAATTGGTACCCCGCCGCACCAATTACCTGCCTTACCGGGCAGCGAACAGGAAGCAATTACAATTGCCCAACTTCTGAATACTAAACCGATTACAGGCTCTCAAGCGACTAAAGCATCGATTGTTCAACAGATGCTAAAAGCCCGGATTATTCATCTGGCAACTCACGGATTACTCAATGAAATGAAGAGGCGAGATTTACCGGGAGCGATCGCCCTTGCGCCATCAGGAAATGATGATGGATTGCTGACTTCGAGCGAAATCTTGGATTTAAAATTAAATGCTGAATTAGTGGTATTAAGTGCTTGCAATACTGGCAGAGGAAAACTCACAGGTGATGGTGTGCTTGGATTATCTCGTGCTTTAATTAGTGCTGGTGTTTCCAGTATTATCGTTTCTCTGTGGTTAGTTCCCGATGAGCCGACAGCGGAATTAATGGCAGAATTCTATCGCCAATTACAGAAAAAGCCGAATAAAGCTCAAGCTTTGCGGCAAGCGATGCTGATGACAATGAAGATGCACCCAAATCCACAAGATTGGGCAGCGTTTACGCTGATTGGCGAAGCAGAATAAGATTTTTTTCGGCGCTTGCTACACTGCTTGAGGGTTGCAGCCAAACAAATCCGATGTGGACGCAAAAACATCTTTGTTAAGAATTAAATGCCGATCGCCATCTCGACTGATTAAGCCTTGCTGCTGCAATTTTCCCAGCATTCGAGTTACTGTTACCCGCGTCGTGCAAATCGCATTAGCAATATCTTGATGGGTTAAGCGAATAGTCAAGCGAGTGCCTTCAACTACAGGCTGACCGAAGTCCTGTTGCAATAATAGCAGTAGCTGATACAAACGGTCATCTACTCGCCGCTGTCCGGCGATCGCTAAAATTGCTTCCATTTGCCGCAGCCGCCGTACCATTTGAGGCAGCAACTCGTGAGCCAATTGAGGAGAAGCTTCGATTTCCACCATAGAATACCACATCAAATAAATATCTGATGTCGCCGTAGCTCGGTAAGTCTGCAAGCTTGTCAACCACAAACCGAAGCACATCGAAGGCCCAACCCAACCCAAAAGTCCTTCTTCCCCGGTTGGATAAAGCGTACTCAGTTGTGCTAAACCTTGACAGACTCGCCAAAGGCCTTGCGGCATCATAGGAATGGTTTCCCCCTTGGCATAAAAATGCAAGTTTCGACTCGCTCCTGTGTTATGCTGGATTTCCGCTAAAAGTGCTTTGGATGTTGGTGGCATATCCCTTATTTCCAGCTAAAAAACATTGGTCTGAGACCTACGCCTCTGACTCTAACCGGCCAAGGTAAAGGTTTGGTAATCGTCTGGTTAGCGCCAAGATAAGCTTTAGTCATTAGTTGTGAGTTGTTAGTCATTAGTTGTGAGTTGTTATAAAATGAGTGAGAACACGGTGGATTATAGAAAATAAATACACTGGTTATTCCGGATCTCTTAAATAAATATTTAAGTGGAAGAATGAATCAGAATATTTGTTAATAAATAGTTGGTTAATCAAGGTTTTATAGAAAACAGAGGCGAGTTCTGAAGTTCGATCGCACTCCCAGGCCCGCCGAGTCAACTGCTGCTATCTGCTGCCACAACCTTCAAGAACTTCTAAAATAGTTCAAGAAGGTATCAAAAGACAAAGTAAGGTTTTTCATGGCCGATCAATTAATTCGCGCTACAGCCGCAGAGGGCGGAATTCGCGCTGTAGGCGTCATTTCCACCCGCCTCACCGAAGAAGCAAGACAGCGGCACAAACTCTCCTACGTGGCTACAGCCGCCCTCGGCCGTACAATGTCTGCGGGGCTGTTACTCGCCTCCAGCATGAAGCGGCCCGAATCGAGAGTCAACATTCGCATCAAAGGAGATGGGCCTCTGGGCGGGCTTCTGATTGATGCGGGACTCGATGGAACAGTTCGAGGTTATGTGGACAATCCCGAAGTGGAATTGCCGCCGAATGCTAAGGGCAAACTCGATGTCGGCGGGGCAATAGGTGACGGTTATTTGTACGTGGTGCGGGACGTTGGATACGGCTTCCCTTACTCAAGTACGGTAGAATTGGTTTCCGGCGAAATTGGCGACGATCTGAGTCACTATTTGGCAACCTCGGAGCAGACGCCTTCGGCTCTGGTTTTGGGGGTGTTTGTGGGGGCGGGCGGGGTAGAAGCGTCTGGGGGTGTGCTGTTGCAGGTTCTGCCGAAGGCGGCAACCGACGAAAAATTGGTGCAAACTTTAGAATCTAGAGTTGCTGAATTGTCGGGGTTTACGCCGCTGCTGCGATCGGGCAAAACGCTGCACCAGATTCTCGAAGAGTTACTGGGAGATATGGGCCTGGAAATTTTCCCGGAAACTCAGATGGTGCGCTTTCACTGTGGCTGTTCGTTCGATCGAGTTTTGGGAGCTTTGAAAATGTTGGGCGAAGCGGAACTCCAAGACATGATTGAAAAAGATGGGGGGGCTGAGGCTACGTGCCATTTCTGCAACGAGGTTTACAAAGCTAATAGCGACCAACTGGCGGAACTGATCGGCGATTTGCGCTCAAACTCCGGTTCTTGAGACGATAATGTGTAATTGGCTCTATTGAGTGCGAGTTAGGGATGATGGCCTTGACCAATTGCCAATTACGCATTATCAATTACCTAATCACAAAATTTTGATTTTGGCGGTTTGGCGATCGGCTCTTGTAGTCTAGGGCCGACGGGAGTATGTAAAAGTGATGAATACATTTTATAGAGCAGTTGATACCAGCGCTCGCAGTTTTTAAATAACTAACGCTGGCTGGTTGCTGTTTGTGGTGAGGATATGAGTCAAGATCGCAAAATACCAGGCCGTTGGTCTGCATCAGAATCCTTGGAGTCAACAAAGGATACTTCGTCGCTGGTGCGCTTACCAGCAAGGAAAAACCGGGCTGAACGACTTAAAGAGCTCCGAGAGTTGGTTACTTCGGGAAAACTGCCGGGAGGGCATCTGGAACTACCGCCGAATTTGTCTGGGGAAAACTTGCAGCCGCCGGAGGGACACAATCCGTTTTGGCGGAACTGGTCGAATAAGTGGCAGTTTTGGCTGGCGCTGAGTTTGATGCTATCGGTGGGTATGGGGTTTGTGGCAATTGCGTCTTTACTCAACCTGACCTCGCAGTCCAATTGCTCAAAGATTTTTTGGCCGACGGCTTCTGCTAACGATCGCTTTTTTTGTGCTCAAGAAGCAGCAAGCAAGCGGACGGCGGATGATTTGCTCAGGGCGATCGAATTAGTGAATGCTTTGCCACAAGACCATCCGCTGCGGCCGAGAATTAACACTCAAATCGATCGGTGGTCACAGGATATTGTCAGGCTGGGAAATGTTAGTTTCCAAGAAGGAAAGCTGGAGGAGGCGATTGCAATCGCTCGCAAGGTTCCTAAAAATGTTCCTCCTTACCCGACAGTGGAAAAGCAGATTGAAAAGTGGCAGTCGATATGGAGCGATGCAGAGAAAATTTACCGCACTGCTGAAGACCACTTGCGTCAGGAAGATTGGCCGCAGGCTTTCCGCCAAGCTACTCTGCTTTTGGATTTGGGAAATACTTTCTGGGAATCGGCTAAGTACGAGGAATTGACTAAGCTAATTCAGACGACTCGGGCTGAGGGCAATAAGTTGGTAAAAGCCCGGAATACAGCCTCGGAGGGAGGTCTCGAAAATCTGATGGCGGGGATTAAGCTGGCTCAGGGAATAGGTCAAAACAGTTATTTGTATCAAGCTGCCAATAAGGCGATAGCGGAATTTAGCAAGAAAATTCTGGAGATCGCCCAAAAACGATTGCAGGCTGGCGATTGGCAGGAGGCGATGGCGATCGCTAACAAGATTCCAGAGTCGGCAAATTTAATGGAACAAGTACAGGATTTTAATGAGTTGGCGAATGCTACTTCTCAGGCTTCTACTGGCTCTGTTGAGGGTTTCTCCAAGGCGATCGAGGTTGCTCAAAAGTTGAAGTCCGGCCGCCCTTTATACAAACAAGCTCAAGATTTAGTCGGTCGCTGGCAGCAAGAAATGGCTGATGTCAAAGTTTTGGATATGGCAAGCAGGCTGGCGGCGCCTGGTGGGGTAAATGATTTGAGGGCTGCGATCGCGCAATTGCAAACAGTCCCGGAATCAAATCCCCGCGCTTCGGAAGTTCGCCGTCAAATTAGCAGCTTGAGTCGTCAAATCGAGCTGCTGGAAGACAGTCCGTATTTGCAAAGAGCGAACGATTTGGCGAATATGGGCGATCCGAATGCTCTGGAAGCCGCAGTTGCTCAAGCTTCTCGGATCGGTAGAGGTAGGGCGCTTTACGTGGAAGCTCAAGCCAAAATTCAAGCTTGGATCGAGAGGAGACAGCGGCTTGTTGACCAGCCGTTTTTGGATAGAGCTCAGCAGCTAGCGGCGAGCGGCAATTTGGCGGGGGCAATTGAGATGGCCCGCCGGATTCGATCGGGACGGGTGCTTTATGATGAAGCTCGATCGAACATTCGGACTTGGGAGGCTCAATTTCAGGGCGAGCAAGGTTTGCAGAACGCCCGTCAGACCGCCCGAGCCGGGACAGCGGATGCTCTGCAAACGGCTATTGCGCTGGCAAGTCAGGTTCCCGAGTCGAGTTCGCTCCGGTGGCAGGCGAGTGAGGCGATTGATGAGTGGAGCCAGCGGATTTTGGCGCTTGGTGTGGAAGAGTCGTCGTCGGATCTGGCTGGGGCGATCGCGACTTTGAAGAAAATTCCCTCGGGTACTCGGGCTTTTGAGCAAGCTCGATCGCAAATCAAAGTTTGGGAGGAGTCGCTGAATCCTCCCGATGCTGAATCTCCCGATGCTGAATCTCCCCCTCCTGAACCGCCGGAAATTGAGCCTCCGACCAGCTCTGGCAGTCGCTAGGTTAACTGGTTTGCCCGACATTGGGCGGGGGTTTAAACCCCCGTCTCACAGCTTGCATTCGGTTTTAACTGATATCTTGCACCATTGTCAGCAACAGGCTTTTCGGCCTGTTCCACAATAAAATTTATATTTTGTGGGACAGGCCGAAAAGCCTGTTCATAAAAGACTAATTGAGAATGTTGCAACATCTCAGTTAAAACCGACTAAGAATTCATCAATTGCCACCGGATTTGACAAGAGATCCTTAATCATTAATCGCCAACATTTAAAAATTGGTAAATAAATTCTTTGTATTCATCTTTCACGGGCAGCTCTTCATCGACTTTGAGTCGCCGCCGCACTGCGACAACTTCTTTGTTTTCGATCGGGTTATAACCTGGTTTATCGTATTTTTCCCAATACACTCCCGTTCCCCGGCGCTGCCAAGCCGGCAGTTCGTTAAAGTTAATTCCGTTTTGAAACAGCAATTCGTTTTTGAAAGCCACCGATTGTTTCTCTAATATAACTGCTGCATTTTCACCCGTTTCGCCATTTTTTCGCAGCATCCAATAACTCCAGCCATTCAAAGCGCAGCGCGCTGCATCTGCTTGGCGCCAGAGAAAATAATCTACTACTTGCGATTTGTTGGCTGCGGAACAAATACGGCTGTCAAAACTGACTGCTGTTTGGGCAGCGCGAGTGAAAGTTGCACTGGCAATACTGGCAGAAATAGAGACAATTTTTTCTAAGCTGCGGTCAAATAAATCCCAATCGGGAGGAAACAAAACTGAGATTTCGTCACTTTCGGTATAAGCGTAAATGCCGTCTAGTTCTGACAGGAGCGCTTTGGCAGTTTCGACCATTAATTCGTGGAATTTTAAGTCGAAAGGCTTATCAAAACTTGAGGAAGTAAATTTTGAAAAACTGCGACCGTCGGCGCGAATTACTGTGTGAGTTCCCGGCAATAAACGCAGGCTGTGAAAATATTCAAGCTCGCGCATTTTTTTTTCAAATGTCTGATTGTCCATGAATAATTTCCTCTGCAGGCCAGGTTTTTACTTCAAAGGTTAAGTTTTCTGCTAGGCGGGCGGAAAACAGCCGTGCGAACCCTTCGCCATAACTGGGCAATACCATTTTTTTTACAGTAGCATAAATTGCTATGTCTGGAACTTGAGATTTGCCCGATCGCTTTTGATTTCGAGCTAAACAGTCGCTGACTATTGATTCAAAGTAGTAACCGATGATTTGGGCATTATAGGTGCGACCGATATCAATCAGCGGCCTGCGATCGAGAACTTCGGGATTGGTATTGTCAACAGCAACTGAATCACCTGCTTGCAGTGCATTTTCAATTAATTGAATTTGTCGGCGCGATTTATTTCTATTGTTTCGCATTAAATCTTTGCTGACCAAAACGTGCGTGGCAGCTAAATAGGATCGGAAAAAAGTGCTTTTTCCCGATGCTTGCAATCCCATTAAAATGACTAATTCCATGAGAGGCTAAACATCCGCCGGATTCAGGTGCATCATTACCCAAGTGGTGTAAGTGCCGATCGGACTCCAAAGTATGTAAGGCAGCAATAACAGGGCGGCCGACTCGGAAACTGGCAACACAGTTAAAGCTAGGATTACGCTTAAAATAGCGCCCGTCCCGCCGATTATTGTGCCGACTTTTAGACTCCTAACTTTGCACATAACCGAGGTGTAAGACATGGTTACTATTTCTAAAAGCAGGTACAAAGCCATTCTCAGCCAAGTCTCCTGAGTTCCAGGTTCTTTTTCCCAAACAATCACTGCTGACCAAGCTGCACAAATAAAAATTACTGTCCAAATTAGGGGAATGGCTTTTTCAAATACTAACCATCTTGGACGCTGCAAGCGGTTGAACCATTGGATGTCGCTGGGCGGGATTAAGTTAGCTGCTAGTGCTACTATCAAGGCGACGCCTCCAATTACCATCCAGGATTTAATCATTTTTTTACCTTGGGCAAGTTTGACAGGTTCAATTCTGCAGATATTATCTCTAATTTGGGCGATCGCGCCATCTGTCCCCAGTTATATTAGGTTGGGCTGATTCACGAAGCCCAACATCAGTTGAAAATTAATTTAGGCTTCGGGAAAACCTCTATTTATTATATTCAATTACCCTTCATAATATAAAAAAATTGACCGAAAGCATCCAGGATAAAAGCCCCCGGATTCATTCCTTCGGAGACTCAGTACCCAGAAATAAAAAACCTGTATCCGATGAAACTTACCCCCCGAATTTATCCGTGGGGTCAATGCTTCAATTCTTTAATCTAAAATCTAAAATCGCGCAATCGATTGACTCTTGCTCCCTCCCCTTGACAAGGGGAGGGTTCGGGTCGGCTTTTCAGTAAATTTGACCAGTAAATTGAACAAAAAGTCTCTTAGTCTTTCAAAAAAATCGGCGACTACCCGAGCCGATGATGCTGTTCTAATTCTAAACTAGAATCATCTTCTTTTTTTGGAACCAAAAGCGTATTTTCGCTGCTCGGTTGCAACACGGCTTTAATCACTTGGAGAAAACGGTTAGGCTTTTTACTTTGACCGTTGAGAGTGCGACGGTCTTTCACTTTTTGAGAAAGGTGTCGCATCACAGATAAATCGAGTTCATCTATGAAATGGTCTGCTATGCGTTCTCCCATTAAATCTATAGCTTCAGCATACTGATCTGTCAGCGTTTCTATGGCATCGTATGCTTCGTCAGCAACTTGACTTGCTACTGTTTTATTTTGGTCGCCTGATGTCTGGGAATGGCTGCGGCGCCGGTCTAAAAGACTTTGGTAGTCAGCAATGCTCATTCCCAAATTGTAAAGATGGTGGTGAGCATGATCCATCAAATCTACTTCACTGGGATAGAAGAAACCACGAGTGCTGTTGATGCCATGCAATTTTGCCCAACGCCGCAGAGTTGTTTCATCTTGCAGTTGGTATCGCTCCAACATTTGAGCTGTGTTCAGCTCTACTTCTGGCGTAACTTTGAAATCGCTCATCGGTAAATCCTCGGTGGTGAGTAAATAAATAAAATTGAAACTTAGAATCTGTGATTTGCGTACAGTCTGAAAATGATGATCAATCCTTTGACGGCATTGAGGGAAGTCTTGCGGGCATTTGCTAGCCGTCGATCGTGCGATCGTGCGATCGAGTCAGAGGATTTCAGGGTAGGGTAATTTTGGGCTTTGTCTCGATCGCATCCGGGAGCAAGCACACTGGGTTAATAATATAGCTGATTTAGTGTTTTAACAATCGTTAAAAATAGTAAAGTTTGATTTTTGGGGTTGAATTATTAGTAAGGTTGAGCTATAATATTATCAATAACCGTGCAATTAGTAATTTTAGTAGTTGCAAACGAGATTCTTAGTATGCCTGTATACGATTATTTGTGTCCCGAAAACAACCAGCAATTAGAAGTTTCGCACAGCATGAACCTGGAAGTTTCAACTTGGGGTCAACTGTGCGAGTTGGCGAAGTGCGAACTCGGGGAGACTCCCGCAGATGCTCCGGTACGCCGACTGCTGAGCGCTCCGAGATTGATGAAGCCGACATCCGACACCGATTATAAAAATTCGGGTTTCAGCAAGTACGTGAAGCGGGATGAAGGGGTTTATGAAAATGTCACGGCTAAGGATGGTGAAAGCCGTATTGTCAATCGAGATGGTAAGGCGATTAAAGACTGAAAATCCCAAATAATTAAGTTTTCAGTTTAGTAAATTACAGATATGGGGTAGGGACACGGCACTGCCGTGTCCTGTATTTCATCCGATTAAAAACTACTATATTATTCAGATTATATTATTCCGATTCATACGGAAACAAAATGCTCAATCGGACATAATATTATGAGCCAAACCAATCTTTCATTTTTTGTTTTGCTTGTGCTTTAGTATCAGTATTAATGTATACTGACACAGTAGCTATTGCCGCAAGTAATACTCCTAAATCATCAGTAAATCCGATGCCGACTATTATATCTGGAATGGCATCAACAGGAGATATAAAATAGGTCAAAGCTCCAACTACAACTCCTTTTGCCCAAGCAGGCACGTTTGGGTTCTGGGCCGTATAGTAGAGAATCAAAGCTTTTTCAACTACTTCTCTTCCTGCGGTTAAAGCAAAATTTTTAAGTTTAGTCCAAAAACTTTCATCTGAATAGTTGATTTGGAGGTTGCTGAGGTTTGTTGTGGTTCCTTTTCGGTCGATTAAATCTAGAGGAATGCCATTCATTTTAAGCTGGGAAACAGCAGAATTGAAGGATGCTGATGCCTGATTTTTATTAGGGGCAGCCTCCCGTATTTGTTTCATGTCTGCGATGAATTCCTGCATGGCTTGGATTTGCAAGTCGGAAACCGCCAGCAGTTTTTTTGCGGATTGGATCGCCTCGCTTTCTGCGGGATGCAGCGTCTTATTTGCCTCAGCAATGTTAATTAAAAAATACATGACTCCCAAACGCAGCGGTTCTTCTGACTTGCTGAGTGTTTGCAAACAGTCGCTGAGTGATGGGGGATTGGCTGTGTAGGATTGGATGTGAGTCTTTGCAGAGTCAGAAAATTTGTCTAAATTTATGGTTTTAAACAACAAATCTAGTTCGTCAATATCAATGGAACCATCGGCGGCTGCGATCGCAAACAAAGAACCATAAAAAGCTAAAAGTTCGCTTTCTGAGGATGTGGCAAAAATATCTCTCTCGGACATGATGGTACTCCGATTGATAACGATGCTTTGCATTTTACCACAAAACTCAGCGCGCTATGATTTCAGAAACCGGCAATAATTTGAGAGAACATAACACAATGGAAAATTTTTTATGAAAGTTGCGATCGTCGGCTGCGGCTATGTGGGTACTGCGACAGCCAAACATTTACGCGGCAAATCTGATTGTACCGTGACGGCGACAACTACGACGGCGACGCGAGTAGTTGAGTTGGAGGGTGTCGCGCAGCGGGTAGCCGTACTCAAAGGAAATGACAAAGATGCAATGACGGCTCTATTGCAAGAACAAGATGCTGTTATGCTGTGCGTCGGTGCTCGAAATCCTCATACTTATCGGGAAAGTTATATAGATACGGCGACAACTTTAGTATCGGTTTTACAGCAGATACCGACAGTAAAGCAGGTTATTTATACGGGTACTTATTCTGTGTATGGCGATCGCCAAGGTGAATTGGTAAATGAAGATTCTCCCGTTGCGCCGGCTAATCCAAACGGTGAAATTCTCGCAGAAACAGAACGGGTTTTATTAGCAGCATCTAGTCCCAATCTTCACGTCTGTATTCTCCGTTTAGGAGGAATTTATGGGCCAGGGCGAGAATTAGTTAAAATCTTTAGAAGCTTGGCTGGGAACACTCGTCCCGGTAGGGGGGAAGATGCTACTAATTGGGTGCATCGGGATGATATTGTTGGGGGGTTAACCTTTGCTTTGGAAAATCGATTGCAGGGAATTTACAATTTAGTCGGGGATGTGTCGCTATCTAGTCGCGAATTGCTCGATCGCATTTTTGAAACTCACAATCTGCCTCAAGTTTCTTGGGATGGAAGTCCTAGCGTGCGGCCTTATAATGCGAGGGTGTCGAATCAAAAGATTAAGGCGGCTGGTTATCAGTTTGTTCATCCTGAAATTACGGAGTTTTAACTACAAATCATTTTGTATTTGCTGTCATCGTTTTTGCCACAGATGTCAACTGATTCGGAGTTAAATCATCCCCTGGGTTGGCAACTGGGCCCCAGTTTGTATAGCGAGTGGATCTGCCTGCACCTATTGCCACAAAGGCTCGAATAGATCCCAAGTTACCGCGAGCCATTTCAAAATAAGTGTAGGTGGCTCCCCAGCACAGAAATTGATTGGTAATTCCTCCGATTCTTCCATTGCCTAAATCCATGGTTTTTACCAAAAAAACAGAGACATTCGTTTGACAAGATTTGTCATAATAAGAATAAGCTACCGGAGCCTTCTCATTGTATTTATAGTTAGTTGCAAATATTGCTAGCTCAGAGGGAGTCATAGCAAAACAAGGAATTGCAGTGGAGAGAAAAACAATTGTAGTAGTTAGTAATTTTTTCATTATGTAAGACCATTTCTATATTTTCTCCTTAACCCAAGTTCTAAAGGATTTTAGCAAAGCCATTTCCCCCATCGTTTGAGTGCGAGTGAAAAACCCAGCCATTTCCGCTGCTGATACAAAGGGAAAAGCAATACTAAAGTCGCGCTCAATATATTCAGTTTCTACCAACTGATAAAATTTCAAAACTCGCCCGTTATATAGCCAGAGTTCCGGGACGCCAAGTGCGGAGTAAATTGCCAACTTATTAACTGAACTGCTGGTAATATCTATTTCAATTGCCAAGTCGGGCGGTGGTGCAGTTTCTAAGTCTAGTTCTTGCCGGCCTCTGACTGCTGGTTCACTTTGGATATAATAACAATTGTCAGGTTCTATACCCTTTTTAGCCTGTTCTTGCTTGAGAGTCATTGAGCCAGCACTTTTGATTTCAATGCCGAGTTCTTCTGCTAAAATGAAAATGAAGCGATCGGACTGAATCTTGGGATTTTCATGTTCGTATAAAGGACTCATAATTTCCAACATCCCGTTATCATAAGCTATGCGATAACCTCGGCGATTCCCTATTTCTTTGAGCAACGTTTCAAAGGTTGACCAGCTAATGTTTTCTAGCAGTGTTCTCTGTTCGGCTAAACTTGAAGTAGTAGCAATCATCTCAAAATCTCCTTGAGCTGAGGAAACTCTAGTTTTATTTTACCACAGGCCCAGATACTATCAAAAATGGGGTTCTTTTTTTGAACCGCAGATGCAGGCGGATAGACGCTGATGAACGCGGATGAAGAAAGAGCGATATTGACAGATTTAGATTTTTTATTCATCTGCGTTCATCCGTGTTCATCTGCCGACATCTGCGGTTCAAAAAAAAGCCATTTCAATCACTAATTAACTTATCCCATAATCTCAGCAAAAAAGTCGATCGTCTCTTTCAACGCTTTCACAAACACATCAATCTCCTCGCGAGTATTGTAAAAATACAAACTCGCTCTGGCAGTAGATGAAACGTTCAAATAGCGGTGCAAAGCTTGCGTGCAGTGATGCCCGGAACGAATCGCGACTCCCTCCTGATCTAACAAGGTAGACAAGTCTTGAGGGTGAATTTCTCCCGCAGTAAATGCCGCCAAAGCTGCCCTACCTTCGCCGTTGCTGTCTGGCTGCGGGCCGTAAATTTTGATCTCTGGAATTTGCCGCAATTGTTGGAACATATAAGCAGTCAACTCTGCTTCGCAAGCGTGAATCTTATCCATGCCAATGTTACTAAGATAATCGATTGCTGCACCAAGGGCGATCGCCTCTCCGATTGCAGGCGTGCCGGCTTCAAATTTGTGCGGCAAATCGGCATAGGTGGAATAATCGAGAAACACGTCAGCAATCATCTCGCCGCCGCCGAAAAACGGAGGCATTTCTCTCAGCAAGTCCAGTTTACCGTACAGAAAACCGATGCCAGTCGGAGCGCACATTTTGTGACCGGAAGCAACCAGCCAATCGCAATCTATTGCTTGCACGTCTACTATCATGTGCGGCACGCTTTGGCAAGCATCAATTAAAACTCTTGCGCCGAAACTGTGGGCAATCTTGCAGATTTCTTTGACTGGACTGATGCAGCCCAAAGTATTAGAAACGTGAACGGTTGACACCAACTTAGTTTTAGGGGAAATCAGGGTTTTAAACTGTTCCAAATCAAACTCGTTAGTTTCCGTTAACTCGACAAACTTCAGCACCGCACCGGTTCTTTGAGCCATCATTTGCCAGGGAACGAGATTGCTGTGGTGTTCCATCACCGACAGGATAATTTCGTCTCCGGCTTGCAGATTGCTCAAACCCCAAGAATAAGCAACCAAATTAATCGCTTCGGTAGCGTTGCGAGTATAGACAATTTCTTGCCGCGACGCCGCATTTACAAACGCAGCAACTTTGTCTCTCGCACCTTCGTAAGCATCAGTCGCTTTGGCGCTGAGAGTGTGAGCGCCTCGGTGCACGTTTGCATTGTATTGTCCGTAGTAATCACGCCAAGCGTTGAGCACAGCTAGGGGTTTTTGAGAAGTAGCTGCATTGTCTAAATAAACTAGCGGTTTACCGTTAACTTTTTCATTCAAAATTGGGAAGTCACCGCGAACTTTTGATGCGAGGGTTTTTTCTTGAATAAGTGTCATAATTTTTGAAGTTAATGATTTGTCGTTGGGTGGGGGCGGGTTTAGGAAATTGTTGGTTTTAGGCAATTATTATTCGTGAAACCCGCCCCTACAGGCTGTTAAAATGGTGCTAGATGTGGTATGGACACAGCAATGCTGTGTCCTCTATATCCTCATCTGTATGAGTTATCCTTGGATAGCCACGCAGGTAGAAAGCATTTTCGCCACGCCAATAATTGGCAACTGATTGAGAATTTCTGCTGCAAAAGCATCGATTAGCAAATAGCGGCTTCTTTCTAAATCCAAACCGCGACTTTGCAAGTAGAAAAGTTCATCATCTTCTAACTGGCTGACAGTTGCACCGTGGGAACATTTAACGTTGTCCGCCACAATTTCCAACTGCGGTTTTGTATCTACGCGAGCTCTCGGCGACAGCAACAAATTCCGGCTCAATTGTCCGGCATCTGTCAATTGGGCGGCTTTGCGAACGAAAACTTTGCCGTTAAATACAGCGCGAGCTTTGTTGCCGACAATGCACTTGTGCAATTGGCGACTTGTACCGTGAGGGTGATTAAAATCGATTAAACTGTGAGTGTCCGCCAACTGTTCCCCAAAGGCTACGCTTAAGCCGTTTAAAGTTGTTTCAGTGGCTTCGCCGCGCTGAAATACTTCTAAATTGTGGCGCGATATTTTGCCTCCCAAGCTGATAGCATGACAAGTATAGCTGCTGTTGCGCGATTGCTCGATCGCACTTTTGCCGATATGAACAACCTCCCCACCTTCCCGCTGCAGCCGAACGTGATTCACAGTGGCGTTTTCGCCGACAATAACATCCGTTACAGCATTAGTAAAGGCTGGTACATTACCGATAGTTGCGTAATCCTCAACCAGCGTCACATTGCTTCCAGGCTCAGCTATGACCAAGCAGTGCGGCTGGGACATCGTGGGAGATGCACCGGGCGCTGTCAGGAACAGCAAGTGAATCGGAAGGTCGATCGACATATTGGCAGGCACGAACACCACCGCAGAATCCGCCAAACCCGCAGTATTCAGCGCCGTAAACACCTCGGTTTGCTGTCTGTGCTTGCTCAAAACATCGCTGATGCGGCCTTGATATTTTTCGGGTACATTGGATAGATTACCTGCGTAAAAGTCGATCCTCTTCGAGGGCTCCGCTAACGGCAAATTCGGCAAAACCGACGACTCCACCGTTGACAAATCTGGCGCATAAAAACCGTTGACAAATACCAATCTTAATGGTAAATCATCCCGATTTTTCACTGGCATAATGATATCAGCCAGCTTAATTTTTGACTGATTGCTCTGCGGTATATGAAAAGGAATTTGCAACACCGACGACAAATCAGTAAAGCGCCATTCTTCATCCTTCACCGTCGGAAAACTTGAAGAAAGCACGTATTCAGTCGCCGTCTTCCGCAAATCCTGCAACCCGTAAGCAGAATTTTCGTTATTAGCTGCGCCCAACTTGCCGCACTGATTAACCAAATCAGTCAAAAACATTTCTCTACTAGCAACTTGCGTATTCATCATCGCGCGCCTACTCCTGCTGCTTCCTCTTCCACAACCCAGTCATAACCGCGCTCTTCCAATTCCAGCGCCAACTCTTTCGGGCCAGTCAAGATAATTCTGCCCGCTTCCATGACGTGAATAAAATCAGGAATAATGTAATTCAGCAACCGCTGATAGTGAGTAATCACCAACATCGAATTTTCTGCAGTTGACAACTGATTCACACCGCCGGCGACAATCTTGAGAGCATCGATATCCAAACCCGAATCAGTCTCGTCCAAAATAGCTAATCTCGGTTCCAACAACGCCATTTGCAAAATTTCATTCCGCTTTTTCTCGCCACCGGAAAAACCCTCATTTACGCTGCGGCCTAAAAAAGAATCATTCATCTTGACAATATCCAGCTTGTCCTCGATTAAATCTTGGAAATCAAAAGCATCCAATTCTTCCAATCCGCGATGTTTGCGGTGAGAATTGTAAGCCACGCGCAAGAAATCCAGATTGCTAACGCCGGGAATTTCTAAAGGATATTGGAAAGCTAAGAACACGCCAGCTAAAGAGCGTTCTTCCGGCGCTAATTCCAGCAAATTTTGACCCAGAAAAGTAACTTCTCCGCCCGTTACTGTATAAGCAGGATGGCCGGCTAATATCTTGGATAAAGTGCTTTTCCCCGAACCGTTCGGGCCCATAATCGCGTGAATTTCACCCGATTTAATTTCCAGATTCAACCCCTTAAGGATTTGGGTATCTTCCACATTCGCAGTTAAATCGCGGACGGATAGCACCACTTGACTATTTTCTACAATCATCTATTTTTGTCCTTTTCCTCAATGCACTTTACAGTTTTTTCTTCTCGTTCTTCTCGTTCCTAGGCTCTGCCTAGGAATGCGTGTCGCGAGGCTCTGCCTCGTTGGAAACGGGAGAGAGAAATGTGAGGCAGAGCCTCTAGATATGCGTTACCAGGCAGAGCCTGGTAACGAGGGTTTCTCGCCCGCCAAAATATTTTCTTCCTTCTTCCTTCTTCCTTCTTCCTTCTTCCTTCTACCCGACACTTCCTTCCAGCTTCAGACTCAACAGCTTATCAGCTTCCGCCGCAAATTCCATCGGTAACTGATTGAAAACATCTTTACAGAAACCGCTAATCATCATCGAAATAGCATTTTCTGCGGAAATTCCCCGCTGTGCGAAGAAGAACAATTGCTCTTCCCCAATCTTAGAAGTAGAAGCTTCGTGTTCGACTTTAGCAGTATGGTTCTGCACTTGAATATAAGGGAAAGTATTCGCTTGAGCGTTATCCCCAATCAGCATGGAATCGCACTGAGAGTAATTGCGAGAGCCTTTAGCGTTCGGCCCCATTTTCACCAAGCCGCGATAGCTGTTGGATGAATTTCCCGCCGAAATTCCCTTAGAAATAATCGTGCTGCGAGTGTTTTTGCCAACGTGGATCATTTTGGTGCCGGTGTCAGCTTGCTGCTTGTTATTTGTCAGCGCTACCGAGTAGAATTCGCCTACCGAGTTGTCGCCGACTAACACGCAACTGGGATATTTCCAAGTAATCGCGGAACCGGTTTCTACTTGTGTCCAAGAAATCTTAGAATTAACTCCTTGACACAAACCCCGTTTGGTCACGAAGTTGTAAATGCCGCCTTTGCCGTTGGCGTCGCCAGCGTACCAGTTTTGCACTGTGGAGTATTTGATATCCGCATTGTCCATTGTTACCAATTCCACAACTGCAGCGTGCAGTTGATTGGTGTCAAACATCGGCGCGGTGCAGCCTTCTAGGTAAGACACAGAACTGTTTTCTTCGGCCACAATTAGTGTGCGCTCGAACTGGCCGGAATCTCCGTTGTTGATGCGGAAATAGGTTGACAGTTCCATGGGGCATTTGACGCCTTTGGGGATGTAAACAAAGGAACCGTCGCTGAATACGGCGGAGTTGAGGGCTGCAAAAAAGTTATCGCCGACTGGTACGACGCTGCCGAGATATTTTTCTATTAATTCGGGATAATCTTTGACGGCTTCTGAGATGGAACAGAAAATAACACCATCTTTGGCTAACTTTTCTCTAAATGTTGTGGCAATTGAAACGCTGTCGAAAACGGCATCGACGGCAACATTTCCGAGCCGTTTTTGTTCGGATAGGGGAATGCCGAGTTTCTCGAAGGTTTCGAGCAGTGTCGGGTCTACTTCGTCCAAACTGTTGAGCTTTTTGGGCTTTTGTTTGGGCGCGGAATAGTAGATAATTTGTTGGTAGTCGATCGCGGGATAGTTGACGTGGGGCCAGGTGGGCTCGGTCATTGTCAACCACTTCCGGTATGCTTTGAGGCGGAATTGCAGCATGAATTCCGGTTCGTTTTTCTTGGCGGAAATCAGGCGGACTACATCTTCGCTTAAGCCGCGGGCGATGGTGTCTGACTCGATGTCGGTGACGAAACCGTATTTATAGGGCTGGTTGACTAGGGTTGTGACTGTAGAGCTCATTAATTTTGCGCTTTCGAGTGTTCTGGATATGTCTCTCAAAGATGGCAGACGTAGAACTGTCGGGGGCCCGGCGAGTTCTGGGGGCTGCTCTGGGAAGTTAAACAACAGATTTGTTGCTTTAGTATATTTTAAGCTACATTAACAACAGTGATATTGTCAAAGTCAAATTAATAATTTTTTGTGAAGATGATGGAGACTACTCAGCAGACTTCCACGAAACAAGACATCCTGCAATATTTGCTCAAGGGGGGGCAGGGGACGGCTCTTGAGTTGGCGGAGTCTTTGGATATCAGTCCGCAGGCGATTCGCCGTCACTTGAAGGATTTGGAAGCGGAGGGGCTGATTCAGTATCAGTCGGTTCAGGCTGGGATGGGGCGGCCGCAGCACATTTATGAGCTTACCAGTCAGGGGCGCGATCGATTCCCGAATCGTTACCGCGATTTTGCAGTGTCTTTCCTGGATACGTTGGCGGAAACCGTCGGCCGCGAGCAAGTGATTACTATCTTGCGAAAACAGTGGCAGCGCAAGGCGACGGAGTATCGGCGGCTGATGGGTGCGGGTTCGCTGCAGGAGAGGGTGACTAAGTTAATGGAACTCCGCAGGGCTGAAGGTTATATGGCTGAGTGTTATCCTGTAGAATCTGTAGAGGTTGGGATGTGCGATCGCCCTGGTTTGGGCGATCGATTTGTGTTGATGGAACACAACTGCGCGATTTCTAATGTTGCTGAAACTTTTCCGAGTGTGTGTGGCAATGAGTTGGAAATGTTTGCAGCGGTTTTGCCGGATTGTATTGTGGAGCGGACTCACTCGATGATTAATGGGGAACACCGCTGCGGTTATTTGATAGCAAGGAAGAAGGATGAAGGATGAGAATTTCAAATTCCCAATTACCAATCCTAAATTCCAATTACTAATTACCAATTACTAATTACCAATTACCAATTTTTAATATATGGAACCGCTAGCAGATTTTTTAAAGCCGGAAGAGTGCGCCGAAGTTGATATGGCGCTGCTGTCGTCGAAGGAAAAGTTTTCGGCGCGGGTGGCAATTTATGCTTTGAGGGTGCTCAAGCAAATTGCTGGGGAGACTGGGAAGCCGGTGGCTGAGGTGACTAATGGGCAGGTGATGGATTGGATTAAAAATGATGAGAGTATTAAAGGGTCGATCGAACTTGATGCTAGTTTTGAAAACTTTTTTACGAATTTGGTGGTGGCGTCTTTGCGGCCTTTGAGACAAATTGCGACAGAATCTGAAAGCCCGATCGAACAATTAACAGTTAAGCAGGTTGTGGCGTGGTTTGTGAAGGACGGGAAGATTCGCAGAGAACAGGGAACCGAGGCGGCGTTTTTGGATTTGTGAGTTAAAGGTCGATCGATCGCACCCCCAAACCCGGCCTCAAACCCCGATAATTCCAGCGGTTTCGGGCGATCAAAAAAAACTTTTGACAAAGGGGTTGACAGCCTGGGGAAAACTTGATAAGGTAATTAAGTCGAGCAAAAGAGATGCAGCGCATCAATCTTAATGCAGACACAGGATTAAAAGTTTTCAAAGCTTTCCTGGTGCTTATGATGTAATGGAACCACTCCGATCCATCCCGAACTCGGTTGTTAAACGTTGCTATGGCGAAGATACTCGGCGGGTCACTGCCCGGTAAAATAGCTCAGTGCCAGGTTAATAATAAATTAAAGCTCTTTTCCCGCAACAACGGAAAAGGGCTTTAGTTTTTTGGGGAGTTATTAGGCATCTACACAACAGCAAGTCTTGAGCTCTTTGTAGAAATCTCAATATTCTTCGCCAGCAGCAGATTTAGGGTCGATCGAACTTGATGCGAGTTTTGAAAACTTTTTGACGAATTTGGTGGTGGCGTCTTTGCGGCATGAGAGGCAAATTGCCACAGAAACTCGGCTATGGGAGGCTGTTTCGGGCGATCAAAAAAAAGTTTTGACGAAGGGGTTGACAGACAGGGGAAAACTTGATAAGGTAATTAAGTCGAGCGAAAGAGATGCAGCGCATCAAACTGAACGCAGACACAGGATTAAAAGTTTTCAAAGCTTTCCTGGTGCTTATGATGTAATGGAACCACTCCGATCCATCCCGAACTCGGTTGTTAAACGTTGCTATGGCGAAGATACTCGGCGGGTCACTGCCCGGTAAAATAGCTCAGTGCCAGGTTAATAATAAATTAAAGCTCTTTTCCCGCAACAACGGAAAAGGGCTTTAGTTTTTTGGTGAGTTATTAGGCATCTACACCACACCAAGTATTGCGCCCTTTGTAGAAATCTCAATATTCTTCGCCAGCAGCAGATTTGTGGTCGATCGAACTTGATGCGAGTTTTGAAAACTTTTTGACGAATTTGGTGGTGGCGTCTTTGCGGCATGAGAGGCAAATTGCCACAGAAACTCAGCTATGGGAGGCTGTTTCGGGCGATCGAAAAAAACTTTTGACGAAGGGGTTGACAGACAGGGAAAAACTTGATAAGGTAATTAAGTCGAGCGAAAGAGATGCAGCGCATCAAGCTTAAAATTAAGCTAAACGCAGACACAGGATTAAAAGTTTTCAAAGCTTTCCTGGTGCTTATGATGTAATGGAACCACTCCGATCCATCCCGAACTCGGTTGTTAAACGTTGCTATGGCGAAGATACTCGGCGGGTCACTGCCCGGTAAAATAGCTCAGTGCCAGGTTAATAATAAATTAAAGCTCTTTTCCCGCAACAACGGAAAAGGGCTTTAGTTTTTTGGGGAGTTATTAGTCATCTACACAAAAGCAAGTCTTGCGCCCTTTGTAGAAATCTCAATATTCTGGGCCAGGAGCAGATTTTGGGTCGATCGAACTTGATGCGAGTTTTGAAAACTTTTTTACGAATTTGGTAATTGCCTCTTTGCGGCATGAGAGGCAAATGGCGACAGAAACCGAAAGGGCGATCAAACAATTAACAGTTAAGCAGGTTGTGGCGTGGTTTGCGAAGGACGGGAAGATTCCCACAGAGCACGGTGTCGATGTGGCTTTTTTGGATTTGTGAGTTAAAGGTCGATCGACCCATCTGGCAAATAATACGTCAAACTCGGCTATTGGGGGCGGTTTCGGGCGATCGAAAAAAAAGTTTTGACAAAGGGGTTGACAGACAAAGGAAAACTTGATAAGGTAATTAAGTCGAGCGAAAGAGATGCAGCGCATCAAGCTTAATGCAGACACAGGATTAAAAGTTTTAAAAGCTTTCCTGGTGCTTATGATGTAATGGAACCACTCCGATCCATCCCGAACTCGGTTGTTAAACGTTGCTATGGCGAAGATACTCGGCGGGTCACTGCCCGGTAAAATAGCTCAGTGCCAGGTTAATAATAAATTAAAGCTCTTTTCCCGCAACAACGGAAAAGGGCTTTAGTTTTGTCACAGAATATTTATCACTGAATATTTTTGCCCCGTCCGCTCCAACGCCCTGTTAGAACGCGCTTTGGTGGCAATTTCACAACTTCTCTGCCGCTTTCAGCTTGTTTCTTCTGCAAGTCTGCAAATATTGCCTCCAAGTCATAATTGAAAGACTTGGCATACTCTTCACGAATTTTGTGAATTTCTTCTACGATTTCATCTTGCAACATAAATTAATTTCCTAGTAGTTCATAGGGCGTACAAAGAATCGGCAACTCGTATCCGAAATCAAAACTGATTTCTGCAAGTTTCCGCTGGATTTGAGCGTTTGCGATATGCTTACAGTTCCAGGTTAACAGGTAATCCAAGCCGTGAACGGTTGCTGCTGCAATGTGAATTGCATCGATATGTGCTTTAGGGGGAAGATTGCTGCGTGTAAGAAATTGCGAGGCTAAGTCTCGGACAGCTTGATTTAATTCTAGCAATGGAACACCGCGAAGGAGTTCCATACGTTGAACCGCAATCTCTGCGTCTCCTTGTGCTACCTCGTTTAGGACAGCCTGTGAGATGTACATTGTGAAAGCACTGCGGCGATACTCCCACCAATCTTTTGTTACCTCGATATTGGCTGCCAGGATTAGGTTTTTAGTCGATCGAGCTGTTAGGTAGCCTAAGATACTGGTTTCAATGTAGAGGGTTTCGCTCATAGGGGATAGGTTGATAGCCTCTTCATTTTAAACCCAACCATTCCTCGTTGTAAAACTTCTGCATCGCATAGGATCATAGTTCTAAACCTTGTTGCCGATACTTATTGAGTAGGAGTTGCTGATATTCGCTCTTCGGCTGATTAGTCATTACTTCCAAGCGATCGACTTCCTCGAACCATTTTGCCCAACCTTTGGCAATATCGTCTGGAAGTTTGGGTTCAGCTATTCTATTTTGGTGCTTGTGCATCACAAAGTCGATAAAGTCGCTGACTTCTGGCAAACATGATTCGGGAAGTTGCTGCAATTTGGCGATCGCGATCTCACGAATAGTCATAACAATTGCCTCTTTCAGTGGTCTTTATTTTAACACAATCATCACAGGCGATCGCCCTTAATTTTAGCAGTCAATAGTGGGCGATCGCCTCCCGCCTTCCTCATACCCAGAATCGCGGGCAAAAGTTGCTGCCTAAACAGTGCTATATTTTTGACCAATTTCTCGAAGTAATTTAGTGAAATTGTCCTTGTCAGATTCATTTAGAAACCTATCTACTACCTCTTTTAACCTAGACAAGTCCTTGGTATAGTTCTTCTCAGATAGCTGTGAAACTAATTGCGACGAGAAAAACTTTACTAAATCAGGTTCATTAGATAAGACATCTACAACATCTTTCAACTTAGACAAGTTCTGACTGTAGTTTTCGTCGGATAAAATAGCTACTGCATTTTTCAATTTGGGCAACTTGTTTTTATACTTCTCATTAGAAACCAGCTCCGATAAGTTTTTGTCATTCCCCACAATAGTTACTAACTCTTGCAACTTAGATAAATTGGTAGAGTATTTCTCGTCTGACAAAATATCTACTACCTTTTTCAACTTAGACAACTCCTGTTTCTGCTTCGCGTCTGATAGCAGTGAAGTTAATTTGCTTTCCTTCTTGACAAATTTTGCTAAATTTTCATACTTAATTGAATCAGCTTCTAAAAGAAATGTTTTCCAAGCCATTTTTTCGTTTGTAAATACAACCCCCTCTTTGGCATCATTAAAAACACTGTAGTCTATCAAAGCGATTACTTTTTCTTCGGAATCAAGAGACAGCCACGAAGATAGTGCTTTCGAGAGTTTATCTAATGGAATATTAGGAGCAGAAAATCCCTCTTCAATGCCACCATTTTTGGGACTTATATTCTGTTGAAGAAATTCTCCCCAATAACCGGGAATTATGTCTTCAGTATAGGTGTAAGTCCGAGTTTCTAATTGATGCAGCACCGATGAATCGCGTGTCTTTCCACCTTTGAGTAATGACCAAATTAAAAATGCTGTACCCGATGCAACAAGAGCAGCGCCGCCAGTCATTACACTGAGTCCACCAATAGTCGAAATAGTGGCAGTGATAGCAGCAGCACCGGACAATGTACCTGCAGCTCCCAAAGCACTCGCAGCAGTCCAAGCAGCTAAAATAGTTGCAGTACCGGCGACTGTTCCTGTACCAATTGCAATTCCCAGGTTTTTTTGGTCTTCCCTGTCCATTTCTGAGACTAACGCAATAGACAGGACTCCTGCGGCTCCAATTAACGCGGCTCCTCCTGTTGCTACTGCTAAACCACCCAGCATTCCTAAACCACCAGCCGCGACAGAACCACCACCTAAAACAGCTAAAGTCGCGTTGGTTGCAGCCGCCCCAGACAAACTGCTAATACTAACACCCGTTGCTGTTTCTGCTCCAAGTGTACTCAACACTCTCGTAGCTTGTGGAACAATTGCTGCTCCTTTTTCTTTAGAATCCGTCAGTTGGTCTTTGAATGCTTGAGCAGTTTGGAGAAAAGCATCGGATTTTGCACCAGAAGCAACTTGATTATCTAAATTTTGTTTCCTTGCTATTGAGTAAACAGCTTTAGCATTTTCTGGGATTTTGGCTTTGTCAATGAAAGAGTCTAGCAACTTCAAAGTTGCTGTATCTTCTACTGTCTTACCATCGCGAACCTGCTGATAAGTTGACTGGTATTTTGTCTTTTGTTCAGGAGTCAATTGGCTTTCATTAATCTGTTTAACCAGAATAAAATCAACTGTTAAGCCTCTTGAATTGGCACTGGATAAAGTGTAAGTCTGTTTTATTTCTAAAGGCAGCGCCGAACTTGCTACGATTGAGTCAATATCTGTGAGTGCCTTAAAGTCAGGAACTGGTTCGCCGGCACGGACGTATGCAAAAGTTCCTCTGATCAGCTTCTTCTCTGCCTCAGTCAGTTTAGATTGAGCCAAGGTCGATTCAATGGCTTGCCAAATTCCTAGCAGGCGTGAATTGGTACTGGCGAGCTGGTAACGCTCTTGAATTTTGCTGTCTAGCTTTGAGGACGATATCACATAATCCAGAAAATCCAAGGCGATCAGATCATCAATGTACTCACCATCTTCAACTTGCTCATAAACAAATTTGCATTTAGCTTTGCTTGCTTGTTCGACAAATTGCGTATTTTTGTCAATTTCTTGGTAAATTTCCTCTTTTATTCCGAGTTGTCTATCGTATAAGGTATGCAAAACTACAGTAATATCTTTACCGTCTTGACCGCGCCCTTTTAGGGTGATCTCTTGGCGATCTTGGGTTTTGGAGGGAATTTCTACCTGACAAGGTTCTCCCGATCGCAAGGTAAATGTTTGCTTCCCTGCTACTCGGGCTGTTGTATAAGGAACAAAAATATGATAGTTCTCCAAGGTAGAGAAATTTTTGCCTAATCCCTCGCTATCAGCCATAGCGCTAGCTGGAGCGAGCAAGTCTTTTGTCAATAAACCCAAAGTACCTAAAGCAACATAACTAAGAAAAGAGCGACGGTTGAGAGGAGAACTATTTAGGTGAGTCATAACTGAGTATTTGTAGCTTGAATGTAGTTTTTAGGCGAAATAATCAAATCCGAACTCTAATTTATCAAGTTCGTTACTTCCAAATTTACTAGCAAACTTACCCTTAGCCCTAGTGGCCCACCCCAAAGCCTCTGCTTGCTCCTAAATCAGATGAGCTTTTTTTTGCGCTAATTTTCCTTGCGACAAAGCAAACTATTTCTAGTAAATCACCGACACCCAACTTTGTCAACATGATACCCGCCACAGCTATGACCATAACCGCTGAAGGTCATAGGCATCAAAAGCCACATCGCGACTAACCAAAACAAGGGAATGATTAATCGCCTGTACTACCAGAATGCGATCGAAAGGATCTCGATGATGCAGGGGTAAATAACGGAATTGAACAGTATCGGCAAATGTAAGAGGAAGAATCGTTATACCCGCAGCAATGAGTTGAGGTTCAATGTCTTCAAAAGCACCCTGTAAGGGGAGTTTTCCAATATTGAGTTTAATTGCCATCTCCCAAAGACTTGCAATGCTCAAGAAAACATCGTCGGCAGATTCAATCTTGTCTCTAGTTGACAATGGCAGATTTGGATCATTGGATACAAACCAGATCAAAGCATGAGTATCTAATAGTAATCTATTCATTCCATGTATTCCTTCATATCCTCAAGCGGCTCATCAAAGTCATCAGGTAGCGGTAGAACAAATATTCCTTTCATTGTTCCGGCAACTCGACGCTTCTTGGTCGGCTTTTCTTGAGTTGAGTTTTTAGCCTGCTTTTCAATCAAAAACTCAATATAATGAAGCACTTCTGTCTGAAGAGACTCAGGGAGTTCTGCTAATTTTTCTAAAATGGCTTGCTGTATCATGGTTTCTGCTCGCGATCGCCCATCTACTCCATTAAACCACCAAAACCCAATGTCAGCCACAGAATAGCCCATTATGTAGTGCGATCGCCCAAAATCGCACCAACACCATCACTATCTTGCAACTTGCCGAAAATTACGCGATCGACTATCGTTCCTAGTAGCAGGAATCACAAAGAAAACATGACAGCAATATTACCGCCTTGGATAGTTTTAGACACCCTATTGCACAACTGGCTACTAGAAGATATCGGTAGGGGCGATCGCACAACATCGGCCTTATTTCCCGCAAACAGCATCCAGGGTACGGCTAAATGGATTGTCAAAGAAGCTGGAGTCATTGCCGGATTGCCGATCGCACATCGCACATTTAAACTTTTAGACAGCAGCCTCAGTTTCATCCCCCAAGTAGCGGAAGGGAAACTGTGCGAAAAAGGAGAAGTAATTGCCGAAATCTCCGGCAATTTCGACGCGCTGCTAACCGGAGAAAGAGTAGCATTAAACTTGGCAATGCGTTTGAGCGGCATCGCTACTTTAACTCAAAAATATGTTGACAAAATTGCCGATTTGCCCGTGCAATTAGTGGATACCCGCAAGACAACGCCCGGATTGAGATTGTTGGAAAAATACGCAACTCAAGTCGGCGGTGCTTGCAATCACCGGATGGGCTTAGATGACGCGGTGATGATTAAAGACAATCACATTGCCGCGGCTGGGGGAATTGCCGAGGCGATCGCCCTAATTCGCAATTCTATCCCCTATCCGCTGACAATCGAAGTCGAAACCGAAACTCTGGCTGAGGTAGAGACAGCTTTGCAGCACAAAGCCGATATTATCATGTTAGATAATATGTCCTTGGATTTGATGCGGCAGGCTGTGGCAATAATTCGCCAAAAGAGCGATCGAGTAAAAATTGAAGCTTCCGGTAATGTTACTTTAGAAACAATTAGAAGTGTAGCCGAAACCGGAGTTGACTATATTTCTACCAGTGCTCCGATTACGCGATCGACTTGGCTGGATTTGAGTATGAAAATTAATAGTTAGTTGACTGTTGACTGTTGTTATATCAAATCCGGGTTAAATACTTTCTTTATCTCTTAGTTTCTTAGAGAGGGACTTCGTTGGTGCGATCGCGTTGGTAGCGGTTTCAACCGCTTAGTGACAAAGAAGTTAATGAACCCAGATTTAGTATCATTAGTCAGTAGTAACAAGGCCAATTCCCGATTCCCAATTCCCAATTCCCAATTCCCAATTACTTAGAGATAAAATGAACCCAAAAATTCCCGTCAGGCATACAGAGGCTGCGGATTAAGCGGTAAGTATAGTGCAAGTAAGCACCGCTGACACTTGTATCGTAGCCGCTTCGGAACCACTCACCATAGGGATCGTGAACGAAGAATCCCTCGCTGTCGTAGCCTGCGACAACTATAATGTGACCGAAAGACGTGAAGTACCCGTGGATGACAGCGGGATTTCCGCTGGCTAGCCAATCTTGAACGTCATCAATAGTTGCATTCTCGGTAAAGAAATCTTGAGCGCCGTAATCTCTAACAATCTTTGCTAAATCGTAGGGATCCCAGCGACTGTAACCTTTGGCGATCGCATATTCGTAGAGTTCGTCTTCATATTGCCCGGTTTGTTTGCGCCGTGGCACCTTCAAAAAGTCCATACACATCGCTAATGAAGTTACATTGCAAGAACCTGTAGGATTATTCAAGTTATCCAGTTGCGATTTATAAGGAATGCCGAGCCTGACAGTTGGGGGATTCGGTTTGGGAAAAAACAGAACGGTCTCTTGAGTAATTTGAGCGTGGGCTCCAAAAACATACCAAATTCCTGAACCTTTGAAAGACTCGTTGCGGAGAGCAACTCTGATGTGACCGCGAGCCGGAGCAAAAGCCAGAATCTCAAACTCTTTTCCGGCTGGTATTACTTGTTTTTCCGAGTCCTGAAGTTGAGAAGACGCCAGCGGTTTCGATTTAAAAATGGTGTCTCTGAGCGTTTTCAGGATCAGGGGATTTGTGGGAATCTCCTCTGGTTTGGTTTCAATCAGCTTTTTGGCTGTGACTGCTCCCAAAAAACCCGCTTCGCCACACTTCATCAGAGTTTGAAATCGGTGGAGGGTGGCGGTAGAGAGAGGGCCAAAAATTCCGTCTACGGGAGGCTTCAGTAAACCCAGGTCAATGAGGCGGCTTTGAATTTGGCCACTGAGTTCGTCGTCTGCAGCAATTGCTTTGGCATCGTACCTAATTTTTGAGTCAAGAAAGTTTTGTAATTTCATGCTTGCGTGCCCCTGTCAATCGATTTTAGATTTTAGATTTTAGATTTTAGAATTACGATGCCGATCAATCCGGTTTTCCGAGACTACATTGCTGAGTCGTCAATAATTCCCCGTTTATCGTCTCATAAAATTACGGTAATTTTGCCGAGCAATCGATTTTAGATTTTAGATTTTAGATTTTAGAATTACGATCGCCAATAAACCCGGTTTTCCTAGACTAAATTGCTGGCTCGTCAATAATTCCCAGTTTATCGTCTCATAAAATTACGGTAATTTTGCCGATCGCCCGTACCTTAAAGGCTTCATACTAATTATTGGATACAAAACCTTCAAGGCGAGAGCCGATCGAATTTCACGCACTATTGACTAAAAATCCCTCGTGCGCGTTGACATTGTTTCTGCCGAATTCCGAATGCTGTTGGATGACTCAAAAGCAGAAGGATAGCAGAATTGCCCTGTTGAGGCGAAGTCCGATTTATGCTTCGTCCGGGCGAATTACCACAACACCCATTGCGTCGGGAGACAGATATTTGACAGCGGCTTCTCGGAGATCCTCGGCAGTCTGAGCTTGGATGCAGGCGGCATAGTTGAGGGCCGGAGCGATATCTCCTACCATCGACTGATAGTAACCGTACAAACTTGCTCGATCGCTCGGAGTTTCGTTACCAAAGATAAACCGATTTGTTACTTGAGTGCGAATGCGGGAAATTTCGGCATCTGTCACAAATTCGGTTTGGAGAGTGCGGATGTGTTGGACGATCGCAGATTCCACTGCTGCCAAGTTTTCTGTTGCTAGTTGAGCAGAAATCGAGAATACGCCGCCGAGTCGCTGAGTCATGTTGCTGACCGAAATTGACGAGACTAGCCCTTTTTCTTCGCGCAAATCCTGAACCAAGCGAGTTGTGCGGCCGTGTCCCAAAATTGTCGCCAAAACGTCCAGGGCATAAGTTTCGGACATTTCCATGAAACCGGGCACTCGCCACATCACGATCAGTCGGGCTTGCTGAAGGGAAGAGTCTACAAATTCGCGACGGACTGTTTCTGTAAACGGCGATTCTTGGCCGTAGTTCAGGATTTGGGGCTCTGGATGAAAGTTGCCGACAGCAGGCACATTTATTTTGTTGTTTTGTGCTGTACTTTTTGCTGCAAAACTGTCTGCGACAATTTCTATTAGTTGCTCGACTGGCAAATTGCCGACAGCTACGGCTGTCATGGCCCCTGGGTGATATCTGCTGCTGTGGAAATCCCGCATTTGTTGGGCTGTCAACTGTTCGATTACCGCAGTCGGGCCGAGTACCGGTCGCTTGTAGGGCAAAACTTCAAATGCTAATTCCATCGATCGCTGATAGGTGCGGCGGCGGGGATTGTCTTCGGATCGTCTAATTTCTTCTAAGACTACCAGCCGTTCGCGATCGAAGGCGTCGTCGGGAATGCTCGCATTCAGCAACACATCGACTTGCAGAGGAGCTAGTTCGGCAAAATCTTTAGGAGCTGTGGTGATGTAATAGTTAGTGTAATCTTGGCTGGTGGCTGCATTGGTGACAGCGCCGCGTTGCTCGATCGCGCGCTCAAATTCTCCACTGGGAATGCTCGGAGTTCCCTTAAAAATCATGTGTTCTAAAAAGTGAGCCATGCCGTTAATGTCGTCTGGTTCGACGGCTGAGCCTAAATTGAGCCACACGCTGAGGTTAACAGCATCGACCGGCAAGTGTTCGGCTATAACGGTGAGGCCGTTGGGGAAATGGCGGATTGTTGGGGCGTTGAGGGGCGATCGGGCTGAGGTTTTGAGCAGGGTTGATGTCATTTGGCTTTTAAATTGATCTTGTTCTCTATATCTTAAAGGGTCTTTAAGGAAGAGCTCAGGCATTGGGCATTGGGGCAAAAAATGCGACTTTGGGTATGGAGGGTAATGCACGCACCGAGTTTTTCGTATCCCTAGAGCAAGTCCTGTTAACGTATTTCTGCGAGCGCGATCGTTAATTTATCCTAATAGTTGCCTAAGTCCTCAGTTTTTTTGGTGACAGCATTCGATGGAAAATCGAAGATTGAATAACAACTTAGTATTTCCACAAGCAGCTTTTCAACGATTTTGGCGATCAACTTCGGGGAAAATCGGCTTAATTTTGACTCTAGCGCTGATGATATCGGCACTGTTGGCCCCCGTACTTGCTCCTTACGATCCGGCGGTCGATCGAGATTATTTGTCGCGCTTAGTGGCTCCTAGCGCTAAGCATTGGTTGGGCACCGACGGTTTGGGGCGAGATTTGTTAGTGCGGGTGTGGCACGGATTGGGAATATCTTTACTCGTCAGCCTGGTTTCTGTGGGTGTGGGTTTAATTTTGGGAGCGCTTTTGGGGCTGGTGGCCGGGTATTTTCGGGGGTTGCTGGAAATTGCGATCGGCACTTTGGCGGATATTTTGCTAGCTTTTCCTTCGATTTTACTGGCGATCGGCGTTGTTACCGTCACCGGGCCGAGCCTGCAAAGCGTAATTATCGCTGTCAGCCTCGTGCAAATTCCGATTTACATCCGCTTAACTCGCAGTATGGTGCTGTCTCTGCGGGAACAAGAATTTGTTTTGGCTGTCAAGGCCTTGGGCGCCAGCGACTTACGGATTATTTTTCGCCACATTTTGCCGGGAAGTCTCGCGCCTCTAGTTGTACAAGCAACTCTTTCGACTGGTACGGCGACACTAGAAGCTGCAGGTTTGGGTTTTTTGGGTTTGGGCGCACAGCCGCCGGTTCCTGAGTTGGGGACGATGCTTTCTGATGCTTTTAAGGGCGGATACGCTCTTTCTTCTCCTTGGACGATCGTGTTTCCAGGTTTACTGATTACCTTGACTGTTCTGGGTTTCAACCTTTTGGGGGATGGCCTGCGAGACGTTTTAGACCCCAGAGGGAACTAGAGGGGGAGTGGGGAATTTATACTTTGGCCTTTTACCTTCTGCTTTCTTCCCTCTGCGCCCTCTGCGCCCTCTGCGGTTCATCCCCTCTTCCTTCTTCCTCACTCTAAAATCTAAAATCTAAATATATAGTGACTTGACTGCTGTCACGATCTACGCGAAACTTTACATACAACTGATGTATTGCTTCTACCTATTAATAACTTCTGTTAAGTTGTGACTCAAAACCTATCAATTAGTCAAAATTGATATAGCGCTTTGTCAGTCAGCCAACTCTCAAGAAGCAACTTCAGGAGGCATCGTCCCTGGCTTGCTGGTGTCGGTGTCTGTTCTCAATATTCCTATTCAGTCAGCCCGCATTATGGAAACACTAGAGTTTGTGATCTATCCAGATGGCCGCGTACAGGAAACCGTCACCGGCATTGTCGGTGCTTCCTGTGCTGAGGTAACGGCTGCAATTGAAGCTCAGCTCGGCGTGGTGCTTCACCAAGAGTCAACATCTGAATATTTCACGCAAGCGCTGCATCAGTCAGCCGAAGCGACGGCCCAAGTGGCTTTTAGCGATTGGTAATTTTTTTTGTTGAGTTCACTTAAATTTTTTTGGAATCACCATGTCACACTTTAGCCAAATTAAGACCCAGATCCGCAATTTGAATTCTTTGGAAGCTGCTTTAACTGACTTGGGTATTGACTGGAAATCGGGCCCAACTGAGGTGCGTGGCTATCGCGGCTTAACCAGCACCGCTGAGGTCGTGATTGAGCAAAAAAACGGCTACGACGTAGGTTTTAGCTGGAACGGGACTGAGTATGAATTGGTGGCTGACTTACAATTTTGGCAGCAAGCTTGGTCTGTAGACCGTTTTCTGAATAAGGTGACTCAGCGCTACGCTTACCATACTGTGGTGAATGAAAGCGCTAAGCAGGGTTTCCAAATTTCTGAGCAAAAGCAAAATCAAGACGGTTCGCTCCGCTTGGTGGTGCAACGCTGGTGCGCTTAATAATTTTTCGAGATTTTTGCAATCTTGTCTCATCAAAGTCCGCCTGTGCGGACTTATTTACTATTGTGGGGGTCTAAATGTCTGAGCTTTCTGGACTCGGAATAGATACAGCAATCGATCGCTCTGGTTTAGAGCCGGAGTTGGGGGGATTTTTGCGGGATGCGCCCGATCGCTCTGGTTTGGAACCGGAGTTGGGCGGCGTGTTACGCCAAAAAGGTGTCTATGTTGATGAGATTACCTGCATTGGCTGTAAGCACTGTGCTCATGTTGCTCGCAATACTTTTTATATTGAACCGGATTACGGTCGATCGCGCGTAGTTCGACAAGACGGGGATTCTGAAGAGTTGATTGCTGAGGCGATCGACACTTGTCCGGTGAATTGCATTCACTGGGTTGATTACACCGAACTCAAGAATCTGGAAGAAGAACGCAAGGATCAGGTGATGCCTGTCGTTGGTTTTCCCGTGGATATGGCGACAGTTAAGGCCGGTATTCGCCAGCGACAAAAGAATAAGTTGGGCGATCGTAAGTTCAAAGGTAGCCATTGAAATCCCCAATTCCCATCCGCAGCTTGAAACCTGTTGCTCAAACAACAATAACAGCCCGCGCGGGCTGTTTCTTGTATACATTGTATAGTCAAATTTATTTGAGAGGATGGTGCTCAGCGAGAATTTTCTCAACTCTAGCTTCGTCTATTCTGGCAGTTAATGTTGTTGCCTCGTTGTTATCGCGAATGGTTTTTGCTAAAGTAAAAGACGAGCCAACAGAAAAAGTTAAACCCATACCCATAAAAGCTTTTTGCCAGGGGTCTACTTGTAAATAAATGATACCTACAGTAGTTGCGGACAGGGCAACAATAAAAGAAACCCAGCACTGAAGTATCCAAGCATTAGTATCTTTTTGGCGTATGATTTGTTTCTGCATAGTGCCTCTAAGTCAAATATATCTTTTGGTTGATTAACTTAAAGCATAGAGAGTGCGACTGAAGCGGTCAGGAGAGGAAGGTACAGTTTCGATAAGTGAACAGTGCGATCGGGCTTTTTACTAAAAATTAGAACGCTGTAGATAGGGTTTAAGGCTCAAGGAAGACTTTGTGGGAGTGGACAGTTTGAAAACTGGACTAAAGGAGATTGATTTAGTTGGATTCGTATTGTTAATTACTAGGGTCGGGGTCGATGGTTTGCTGCTGTATTTGTTGTAGCAAAGTTTGATAACGATGTCGTTCTTGTTCAAGTTGGGCGATCGCTTCCTCTGCACGCTGCCGTTCCTGTTCAGTTTGAGTAGGATGCTGGCCAACAAGATTTCTAGATTGTTTTTAATAGTGACAATCCATCGGAATTTTTTGGTCTTGTCTGCCATTGGTGCTCAGTCGCGATCGGGGTAGATGATTTCTGGTTTGGTTTCAGGGGTGAGTTGTTGTACCATGCTGTTTGATGGTTGGGCGTGCTGATTTTAGTATAGTTTTTGAGGGTGGGATGGGTGAGCGGGCGATCGGTTTTTAGCTGTAGTGAGAAACCTGTTAAATTATTTAAATCTCGTTTCCTGATTTTCTCAACTCTTGCAATCTTTCTACATAGGACTCAACCAATTTTTTACTGCTTTTTTCGGGGGGGCATATTGTCCCTTTGGAGTTGGGGTTACAGATACACCCCTTGGGTATTGCTGCATTTAAAGTAGCACGAATTTGGTCAAGTGAAATTATACTCTTAAAAGCATCATTTCTTGAAACCGCATTAAAAACTTCTATAAAGTATGCAATTTTTCCATCTTCATCTTCTTTTATTTGAGATGGAGAAATCTCTGTAACACCTTCTTCCATTTCTAAAGTAAAATCTTGCACCATCTTTGTCAATTTCGGATCTGACTTGATCTGATTGGATGGCTTTGTTAACTTTTTGAGGGATTTCTTTACTTCTTTCATATTTAACTAACCTGATTGAACTAAGTATTAATGTTATCTGTAATTTGGATTTTTGTCAACCCCTATTTCTCAAAAATCATCTGTTGCAAATCTGTCGCTCAACCTCGACAATATTAAGATTATTAATCAAGTAATTCTCCAGCCAATTACAGCTATTTTTCAAGGCTTCATTTACATCATTATTCGGAAAGCTAATTTTATTTAAGCTCCATATTCTTACTGTCTTATCATCGCTAGCAGAAGCAATAGTCTGGTCATCTGGGCTGAAACTTACACTATTGACTGTATTAGTATGTCCTTTAAAAGTTTGCATTAACTTGCCATCGGCTACTCGCCAAAGCTTTATAGTTTGGTCTCTACTAGCAGAAGCAATCATTTTACCATCGTGGCTGAAAGCAATGCCATTAACCTCATCGCTATGTCCATCAAGTCCCTCAAAAGTCCTGATGAGTTTGCCATTGTCTACCTGCCAGAGCTTTATACTTTTATCCCAACTAGAAGAAGCAATCATTTCACCGTTGGGACTAAAACTGACAGCATAGACTAGCTTGCGATGACCTGTAAGAATTTTTGGAGGAGCATTATTATCTAATGACCAAATTTTTACAGTTTTATCTTTCCTAGCCGTAGCAAGCTTTTTACCATCCGGGCTAAAGCTGACCCACAAAGAATCAGATGGATGCTGTTTATCTATTATAGTTTTTATTAATTTTTTGGTTTTAAGCTCCCAAATTCTTACAGTTTTATCCCAATGAGCAGAAGCAATAAATTTACCATCTCTACTAAAATTTAGCCGGATTACAGGATCTAACTTATCGCGTTCTGGTAGTTGGATTTCGGCATGGGATTTGTTCTGAATCTTTTTAAGATCCCACACTTTTACAATACCATCAGTATCAGCAGTAGCCAGATTCGGACTGTTGGGGCTGAAGCTAACACCCCACACTCCCACACCAGTTGTATGTTTCAGGTCGGCTAACACTTTTCCTTCTTTTTCCCAAATCCTCACAGTTTGATCATCACTAGCCGAAGCAATGATATTACCATCAGGGCTAAAACTAACATCTTTAATTTCCTTGGTATGTCCGTCTAACCGATTGTGTTCTCGAACTTCCTCAATAATTTTTTTAATAGCAGTTGGAACTTTCCCCTGTTTCTTCCCAATTAGTCTTAAAGCCTTCACACTTGCTGTTAATGATTCTAGCTGATAATTGACGGAAAAAAAAGTTGTGGCTGATTCAGTTAGTGACTTAATCTCATTTGTTGTTGCTCTATTACTCTCGGCTTTAGCCCACACCGCTAATCCCGATGTTAAAATTGCTAACATGGCAAGTAAAACTCCTCCTCTAACTGCTAGCTTAGTTTTTTGCGATTCAGCTTTAGCTCTGGCTCTAGCCTCTTCAGCTTTTTCAACTTCAGCCTTGGCTCTAGCTTCTGCTTCTATAGACTTTTCCAATTCCGCCATAGCTTTTGCTTCTGCTGCTTCCCGTAATTGCCGCTGTTGCTGTAATTCAGCTTGCACCTCCCGATCGCGCCTACCCACACTCTTCCGCAAAAACTCCCTCTCATCCCCAGTCCAATTCGGCTGCACCCTCTTCTCCCACTCCTCAACCTCCGCCAATCGCGCACCTGTCAACAACGCATCATCAGACTTACCATAAGTTTCTTCCCACTCCCGACAAGCTACCTCTAAACGCCGAGAAATCCGAATATTCTCCAGATCCTCTTCAATCCAATCACTCAGTAATTTCCACCGACACAACAGAGCTTCGTGAGCCACTTCCACGGTGTTTTCATCCACAATAATTAAACGCTGCTGCGCTCCAGCCAAAAGCCCAATTACCCGCTCTAACTGCTCTGGAGAATCCGCAATTACCCTCAGTCTATCCCAATCAACCCGGCGGCGCGTTACTTCCGTACCCTCACCCAACTGCACCAATTCCATAAACAGTTTGCGTACAAAAATGCGATCGCCATCACTAAGACTTTGGTAGATCACATTAGCTCGATTTTCCAAAGCCCCTTGAACACCGCCTATTTCGTCATAGCCTTTTTTCGTCAGTAACGGCTCTGGTGATTCGGGTTTTTCTATGCAGACTCGCCACAACTCCTTCAAAGCGTATTGTAACAACGGTAATGCTCCCGGTTGACCAGCCACATCTTGGGCAATTTGGGATACTAACCCCCGCTCAAATTTTACCCCGTGCAATTCTGCCGGTTTCTCGATCGCCTCTGGCAACTCTTCAATCCCTAGCGACTTCACAATATAAGTTGTAGTCGGAATATGATTGATCAAATTTAAAACGTCTGGATAATTAGCACAGCGAATTAAAAAATCTCCACGAAGTGCAATAATCATCCGGCTCTTTCGCTCAGTATCATTCATCTCCTTTACGATCAGGCGGATAAAACTCTGTCGCTCGGCTTCATCTTCACAGAGAGTAAATACCTCCTCAAACTGATCTATAAAAATTACAAAAAGCTGATTCTGCTCTTGATGTCGAGCTAGAATATTTACCAGTTTTCCGAGGGGGTGCTTTCCAGGAGTAAAAGATTCAACCGGCCACTGACTGCTACCAGGAATTCTATCCCGCCTTAACTGTGGCAACAATCCCGCTTTTATTAAAGAAGATTTGCCAGAACCAGAGTAGCCGATAACGGATAAAAAACGGCTATTTGTCAGGTGAGTAATCAGCGTCCGAACTGCTTCCTCCCGCCCACAAAAATACTTCTCTTGTTCAGCTTCAAAAGCTGAAAGTCCCAGATACGGATTTTTGCGATCGAAAGTAATTTCAGTAGCCGAAGTCTCTAGTTGCGGATACGTTACCAGAGTAATGCAGCGGCCCCAGCCCATACGAATCGCTTCTTGACCCCACTGAGTGCCCTTAAGTTCATTGCTGATATAATCAAATAGGCGATCGCCACTGACCTGTCCATTTCTACTAGCATTTTCCGATGCCAAACCCTTCAGCAAAGCTCCAGTAAAAATGGCGTGCGTTTCCCCAGCCAAAGCTTTTACCGTCTCAAAACTCCGGCAAGCCGTAATTAAATAATAATCCTTTTGTGTACTGAAAGCGGTTAAAGTTTGTTGCACTAGCTGACTTTCAAGAAAATATCCACTATGACAGCAGTCCAACAACATTACCAAACTGCTCAGATCGGACTTCTTAATTAGCCGATTGAGGCTTGACAAATCAATCCCGTATTTATAATTGACCACCTGTCTTCCCACCATTTCCACCTGACAGTCGGAAGTAGCCAATGCTCCTTTTTGCTCCCCCAAGTTATCAAAAAAAGTCAGACCATGACCGGCAAAATAAATCAGTACATCACTTTTCGTACCTCGTTCCAAGAGCAAATTTTGCAGAGCTTCACATACCTCATCAGCAGAAACACTTTTTTGCTGTGCTACTTCAAAACGTTGGGTCTCAGCGTTCCAGCGATGCGGCAGTCGAGTAACAGTATACTGGCCATATTCCTCTAATACCCGTGCAACAACTTCAGCATCAGTAGCGGCTTTAGGGAGGGGTTTGAGGTTGGAGCTTTGATACTGAGCAATACCAATAACAAGGGCGTAACGAGCCATTTAGTTCAACCTGGATTAAAAACAAATACTGCCTTAGTTGACACGCACCCTGAATTGCTGTTTTAATTCTATCGCTAGAATAACTCAACTTTCTGGAAGCAAGCTCGATCTTTAAGCAAACTCTACATAAACTTAACAAAAGGTAACATTATGTCAGAATTACAGCGTTTCGCTTTTAAAGAAAAGGGTGAAGTGTACGAAGTCACAATTGACGAAGCCGCCACATCAGAGGACGATAGTCCTTATGATGAGGAGAGAGACGTGCGAAGCGATGCACTTAATCGGATGCAGCAAGCTCGCCTGCTAATTCGCAATTATGCTATGTATGCTGTGACGGCTTTTAAAGATTTCGGTGCGGCTGAGGTTGAAGAGGTAACACTTAAATTTGCTATCAAAATGGGTGGAAAAGCCGGCATCCCCTACATTACTGAAGGTTCAGCAGAAAGCAACTTAGAAGTTGAGGTAAAGTGCAAGTTTCCTAAATCTACTGCAAGCGAAAAGTCTTAATCCTTAATCGCAGCTAATTAAGCAAACCCACCTAAAAAACAGAATACGCAGAGCCGCGACTTATTAAAGAAGTCGCGGCTCTAACAGCGATCGCGTTTTACGTTTAATTAGGTTGACCTAATTAAACGTAAAACTGCTACGGATTACTTATTTTTCTGCTGAGTCTTCGCTTGTTCGATCGCAATTTCCCTCACTGCTTGCAAAGAACTCAAATTCGACGAGCCCTCAATCGCCTTCACCGCCAAATCTTGAACCTGTTTCAAAGCAGAATCCAGTTGTTTCGACAAGCTAGCAATGCGCGCATCTTGATTTTGAATTGTCTGCAACATCCCTTGAATTTGCAGCTCATAATTTTGCTTTTGCCCTTCGATATCTTTAGCAGACAAATCAGCCTTAACTTTAGCTTGATAATTGCCAATATTGCGACCGTTATCTTTTCCGTTCTTGATATTAGCTTCCAGTTCTTTCGGGAAAGCTTCTACCTTAGCTTTAACCTCAGCATAAAGTTTTTCCCGTTCCGAAATAGATTTTTCGCGTTCCGCCCACTGTTTCTCCTGTTCTTGCTGAAACTCTTCGATTTCTTGATACAGCCTTTTCTGGCGCTGTTGGTATTCTTCTATGTCCAGATTTCGCTGAAGATTCAAATCATAATCATACAACTCTTCATCCCGATCGCAAGCTTTTTGGTAATTCTCATTGCGTTCTTTAACCGCCAACTTTTGGAGTTCCTGCTCTTTTTCCCAAGCTTGCCGGCGTTCCAACAATTCCTGTTCCACAGTTTCGCGCTGTTCGCTAAGTTCGCCAGCAAAAGTTTTCGCGCTTTCTTCGTACTGTTGAATTAAATTGTCCAGCGTATCTTCTGCAACATCTTCTAAACTGTGCAAATCTTGCAGTTGTTGAATTTCCTGGCCCACGGTGCGCCGCAATTCTTCGACTTTAGCAGCTTCTGAAGTTAATTTCTCAGACAACTCGCTGACAGCGCCACCAAAGCTAAATTGCAGCAAAATCAAATTATCAATTGTGGACTGCATTTTTTGTGGATTTTGAGTTAAAGCCATTGGTTTTTGTGCATCCACAATAGGTTTTTCTGGGGCTGGTGTTTGCTTTTGGGAAGCGTTTAGCTGTTGGATTTGCGATTCCAACTGCGCTTTTTCTTGCGCTGCTTCCTTGTACGCTTCTAAAATTTCAGCCTTGGTGCTTTTGTCGCTAACTTTTTTGTTCATGACTTTTCATTTCTTAATAGTTGAAAAAATTTCTGTCATTTTTTCGTAAGGTGGGCATTGCACACCTTACTGGGTTTTAAGCTTTGCTGGCAAAAGCTTTCATGGCCAAATCTTGCGCTTGCTTCATCGTGGCTTGCAGTTGCGCGGAAATTTCGGCAATTTGTTCGGTTTGTCGCTCAATAGTCTGCAGCAAAGATTGCGTTTTCAATTCATATCCTTGCTTGCTTCCTTCCCATTCTTTATCCACTAAATCTGCCTTGACTTTAGCTTCGCGGGAAACTTCTTGAATTGCTTCTTCTTTGGCTTTGACATAAGTCTGTTTGAGTTCTTCTTCAAATCCGGCGGCTTTCTTTTGATTTGCTTCAAACTCCGCTTGATTGTCACTCAGGACTTGTTCGCGTTCTACCCAGTTTTTCTCTTTTTCGCGAGTAGATTGTTGCAATTCCCGTTCTAGTTTGCGTTTTGTTTCTTCGTATTCGTCAGTTTCGACTTTGCGGGTGCGTTCTAATTCGTAGTGATAATCTGCTGTTTCCCGCTGGCGTTCTTTTGTTGTTAGTGCAATCTGTTCTTGAATTGCTATGTCAAAAGCTTGCTGTTCTTTTTCCCAAACTTTGCGTTTTTGGGTCGTGTCTTTTTCGATAATTTCGCGCTGGTTGGCGCTGTTTTGTTCGAGCAGAGTCAATTTTTCTCGGTGCTCTTGAGTTAAAATGTGGAGGGCGTCTGCTACAACTCTGATTTGCTGCAACTCTTGCAATTGTTGGGCTTCAATTTCGATCGCGCGTTTTAATTCATCTAATTTTGAAGATTCCGCCTTCAGTTTTTCGGAAAGTCCGCTGGTGATGCTGCCGAAATCTAATTGCAAGTCTGCCAAGCCTTTGACGATGCTGTCAATTGTGTAGGTGGAGGCGAGTTCGAGGACTTGTTTGTTTTTAGCTTTTTCGGCTGACTGTTCTTTTGTTTCTACTTTGGATTCGATCTTGTTGTGAGCGGCTAAAATCTGCTGAAAGTTTTGCAAAATTTTGGCTTTGCTATCCTTGGCAGTTGCTATTGTCATAATGTTTGCTTCTCCTGATTATAATTTTTAGACACTTGTGACTGAAAGGTTTTCAGTTATTCTAAGTTGCGGAGTTGGCTGAGAATGGCTTGGTATTTTCTGGCTGCGTCGGGTTTTTCTTCGGGATTATCGCTGGCTAGAATTTTGAGAAGTTTCCAGCAGCGATCGCACCGATTTCCTTCCCAGCAGCCGCACTCATCAATTATACTCAAAAGTGCGCCTTTTAGCAACTGATTTTCGGCTAACAAAGCTCGGTAATTCCGCTGCACTGATTCGGCAACTAAAGTCATGTGCTGGAAATCTTCTGTGAGACTTTCGATGTCGTTAACTGCATTTGTCCGAATTTGGTCGAGCAGCTCAAGATTCTCTTTCAAACGACTTTCTTGCAGGTTTGGTTTGGTTTTCAGCTTAGTTAATTTCTTCATTTCACTTTGTTGTAACAGTTATGGTAAAGGCGCGATTAAATCGCGCCTTTACAACAAAATTAGAACAAGTCAGCAGTTAATTGCTCTTCGGCTGGCGGTAGCGACATACTGCCGTTGGAATTCAAAGCCATAGCATCGCTTTCACCGCCAGCGTGAGCAGCCATCAAGCAGGCTACTTGCTGCGCCGGCAGGTTATCTAAACACACCATAGCTTTTGTTCCTTCTAAGTCAATCATCCGCGATTGATTGCTAGAATCTGACAAAACTGCTGCGGCTTGGTCGATAACCGCCCAATCTTTCCGCTCGTTCCAAGACCATTTCAAGCTGTAGTAGTTAATCGGTTTTACTACTCCGCTTTCGTCAGGTTTCTGGCCGGAATGCTTGACAAATTCGGGAACAAAAATTCCGGTTGCAGGTTCTACACCGCGAGATTGAACTGATGCTACTAAGCGGTTAAAATCGTTCAAGCTGCGGTTTTTGATGTATGTCACCATGACTACTCCTTGCGGCAATTCGCCACTTTCTGCGACAAACCACAGTTGACCCCACAATGTGTGCGAAGTTTGACCGAGGGAACCGAAGAATTTGGAGAATTTGAGGATTGTCATGGAACACTTGGAACCGTAGTCTGTATCGCCGATCGCCCATTGGCCACTTTGGCAATTGTTACGGACTGCGATCGGGATTTCCGGTACTAGCAAAGCATTGCTCGGTTTGGCACCAAATACTGAAAATGTAGGTCTTTCTTGTGTTTTAGTAGTCATTGTTCGTTTTTCCTTAGTTATTGATTTATGTTCTGACAATTAGGAATCGGTAATTGGGAATTGGGAACTCACAACAATCGAATTATTTTTCTTCCCTCTTCCTTCTTCCTTCTTCCTTCTTCCTTCTTCCTTCCATTACCTAATCAGATGTGTTGTTGCTTTTGGTTCGGGATAGGTATACTCAAGCATCGCCTCTTGTTGAGCTTTAATAATCCGCAGCGCGGCGAGCAAATGCTCTAACGTTTCTAAGTGCGCTGGGGTGAAGTGGATGCTGAAGCCTTCGCCATCCCGCGCGTAGCCGGGACAAACCAGTGAGGCTGAGCTTTGTTCTTCGTGGGTGGCGATGTATAGCCAGTCATCGTCTTCGAGCTTGTAATGCGTGTCTGTCCAGGTTCTCAGCATTTGCGATCTGCTCCTCCTTATTTGCTGCGTACAAGCGTTTTGACGCCCAGCGCTTCTCACTCCTCTGAAGTTGACGACGCTATATGTAGCGTGTGAGCTAGGCTAATTTGCACCCTTGACCCTACCAGTCAGGGTTAACTGGTTGATTAAACCGTCAACTAACCTCATGGTAGCGTGGGTTGATTTTCCCGTCAAGTATTTTGTTGAACTTTTCATCAAAACAGGCTAGAATGCTTGTCAGGAGGCGAAAAACCGTGGAACAAACATTTGGAAGACTGATCCGTCAAGCTCGCAAGGACAAAGCTTACTCACAACGTGAGCTAGCAGCTATGCTAAGTGTGGATTTTACTTATTTGTCGAAGTTGGAGAACGATCGAGCGGATTATGCGCCAAAAGAGGAGGTAATCCGAGCATTAGCGCGAAATCTAGACATAAACGAAGAGGAATTGATTTTCTTGGCGGGGAGGCTGCCGCAGCAGTACGAAGCGCTACTGAAGCAGAATCCGAAGGAAATGCAGGCTCTTTTCCGGCGGATGCAAGAAAATCCAGATTGGCTCAAACAGTCTTTTGAAGCGTAAGAGAGGCCCCTCATAGTGAGTATTTTTAAGCCGTATTGCTTCTATCCCAAAGAAACGATCGAGCGTTTGGCAAATGACATCTTGATGCAGATGCAGAAAACGCAAAATTTTGCTCCGAGATGGCCTTTTGATGCGACAACCGTTGCTGATTTTCTGGATTTGGGCGTAGTTTGGGAGTGCATTGAGCCGGATGAAGAAGGTGCGATCGCGGCGAGGATTTTGCCGCAGCAGCGGTTAATCGAAATCAACGAACAGATTCTCGAAAAACCGCCGGGTTTCATCGAATCGACGATCGCCCACGAAATCGGCCACTGGGTGCTACACGTCAATCAAGACGAAGCAGACGGCACTGTGGAACAGTTGGAATTAAACTTAGGTAATCAAGGACAAACGGCGTCTGATGTCGAGGAACCGTTTGTTTGTCGGGGTGCGAGTGCTGATAATAAGGTTTTGTCGATCGAATGGCAAGCGCAATATTTTGCAAGCTGTTTGTTGATGCCTCGGTGTATTTTGGAGGAAAAAAGACAGGGACGCGATTTAACAAAGTGGTCGCATTTATACAAAATGAGAGATGAATTGGGAGTGAGCATTTCCAATTTGACAAACCGCTTGCAAGAATTCGATTGGATTTACATTCCCAAGGGAACGCGCGAGATTTATGCCGGGAAAGATGCGGCAAACGGACAGCAGCGGTTGTTCGGATAAAATTGCGATAATTTGAGGTTTGAGATTGGGAAGCGATTCTCTAATCTCAAATCTTTAAATTTAATTTCTAATTAAGTTACATTTTATGCTAACCAATATTGAAATCCTGCTGGCAGCTTGTGAGGAATTAAATATCCCTTACGAAATCCTGCACCATTCCCAAAACTTGATTAGACTCAAACAGGGCGGCGAAGAATATTATTTTGTCAATTACATGACGCCATTTAACAGCGCGTCAGTAGCAGAGATTTTTAAAGATAAAGAATATACCTATCAACTATTAAACGGCAAAATAAATACTCCCAGAACTCTCGGTTTTGTCTCGCCTCACTGCGAGGAGAAGTATAAAAAGTATTTGAGTTTCCCAGATATTGAATCAATTGTTTTAGAAGTAAACCAAAAATTCGCTTTCCCGGTGATTTTCAAAAGAAATCGCGGTGCTGGTGGCAACAATGTTTTTTTGTGTAAAACTACAGAGCAAATTAAAGAAGCCCTAGAAATTATATTTAACGTCAACAGCAAAGATTATGACCATGTGGCGCTAGCTCAAGAATATATCGAAATTGCCCACGAATATCGGGCTGTATTCTGTAAAGAAAAGCTAGTTTTGCTGTACGATAAGGACAAATCTCAGGCTAAATTTGCGGGCAATTTAAGCCCGCTGCACTGGGAAGGTGCAAAAGCCAAACATATAATTAATCCCAATCTCATGTCTGAGATTGAAGATTTTGTTAAACCTGTTTTTGCTGAAATTGCGATTAATTATGCTGGGATTGACATCGCGCTAGATACAAAAGGAGCATATTGGTTGATTGAAATTAACTCAAGCCCCAATTACGATATTTTTGTCAGAGATAACGATCGCCAAATTGTCGTAACAATGTTTAAAGGCATATTGGATACCTTAATTGTTAACAAAAAGCCGTAAATGCTCGATTTTCAAGAGGACATAAACTATGGACATTCAGCAGCTTAGACAACTCATCAGCCAGCCCGAAGGTTTGAAATTAGATTTCAAACGGGAACTGCACAAACTCAAACACTCCGATAAAGATTATGCCAAGCAACGTGATGAGTTCATCAGAGATATTCTCTCACTCACTAATGGCAATGTTAACACCGCTGAGCAAAAAGGCTATCTAATTATAGGGGTTGGGGATGAGTTAAGGCCTGATGGTACTAGAGATTTATTTGATGTTAGCACCCCGCTAATCCCCAAACAAATTCTGCAAAGGGTTAACCCTGCCTGTGAGCCTCCTATTCCAGATGTTCACTGTGAAACAGTCGAGATAGATGGCAAAAATATTTTCGTGGTTTCTATCCCGCCGAGTCCCCATTTACACCGGACGATCAGAGATTTAACAACACCGAGTAAAACCTATTCTGCTGGCACTGTTTTTATCAGGCGAAATGAGGAAATATTTCCGGCAACTCCAGAAGAGTGCGATGTCATTCTGAGGGACAAGGAGCGAGTCTTTGCCAAACCGAGGCGTGAGAAATACGATAATCTTACTCGCAGCAGTGTGGTGGAGTTTGTAGGGCGAGAACAGGATATTGAAAAGCTGGATGAGTTGTTCCAGCAACAGAAGAATCTTCCTGCTGTCGCGATTATTGGCATGGGCGGGGTTGGCAAAACGGCACTTGCCGATCGCTATGGGCAGCGACATTTAGAGGGGTTAGGTGACGCTGCAGGCGGTGTTTGTTGGATTGATGTCAGAAATGGAGATGTAGGGCTTCAAATTGTTAGTTTTGCGCGGAGTCTCTTAAACCTGAAGCCGCCAGAGGATTTTGATTTACCAAATCAGTTGAGGTACTGCTGGCAAAATTGGCCATCGGGAGATGTGCTGATTGCGTTCGATGATGTCACAGACTACAAGCAGGAGGTAAAGCCTTATCTGCCACCAAAATCATCTGGGTTTAAGGTGCTGATTACATCGCGGGAACAGTTGGGGCGAGGTTTGGCGTATTTGCGATTGGATGAACTGAAAGCAGAGGTGGCACTGAGACTGTTGGAAGTGCTGATTGAAGATGGCGATCGCTTTCAACAGGAATTAGATGTTGCCGAACAAATATGTGAGTGGCTTGGCTATTTGCCCTTGGGGTTGGAATTAGTGGGGTGTTATCTTTATAATCGCCGGGATTTGTCGTTGGAGGCAATGCTGTCTTTACTGGAGGAAAAGCGACTCAGACACATAGCTGTCCAAAAACCTGACCCGACAATGACTGCCCAATTGGGTGTAGCTGCTGCCTTTGAGTTGAGTTGGGAGCGATTATATGAAAACGCCCAAAAATTGGGCTGTATGCTGAGTTTATTTGCCTTAGCTGACATTCCTTGGTGGCTAGTGAAAGGAGCATACCATTATCTGCTCACCTCAGAAGATGAGGAAATTGATTTAGAACTTTTGGAAGAAGCTAGAGCAGATTTATTGAATTGCCATCTGCTAAAGTCTACGAGTGATACAGCCTGTCGTTTGCATCCCCTAATTCGAGAATTTTTGAGGGGGAAGCGAGAAGAGTCAATAGAAGTGAATGAACTTAAAGAAGCATTTGTAAACGCCACATGGGCAGTAGCGGATCAAATCCCTGACTCACCCACCTATCAGCGGATTCAAATAGCTGCCCCTGCTATTCCCCATGTGGCAGAGATAGCCAAAGACAAAGATTTAAGGGATTTACTGAATGACAAGTATTTAACAGTGCCTTTTGTAGGCTTGGGTCGATTTTATCAAGGTCAAGGATTATATGCTCAAGCATTACCTTGGTTTGAGCAATGTCTATCCGTAACTCGATCGCATTTTGGGTCAGAGCATTCCCAAGTGGCAACAAGCCTCAGCAATTTGGCTTGCGCCTACAAAGCTCTAGGTCGCTATAGCGAAGTTGAACCCCTATTAGTAGAAGCTTTGGAATTAGACAAACGCTTACTCGGAGAACAAAATGTTTGCGTATCAATCAGTTTAATCAATCTCGCTAGCCTGTACAACGTTCAAGGTCGTTATGATGAAGCTGAAACTATGTATTTGCAAGCATTAGAGCTAAGCAAATACTGGCGTGAAGAAGACAAAACCCTTCTAATAACCTGCTTGAACCATCTGGTAGCACTTTATTTTGAACGATATGAATACGCCAAAGCTGAATCTGTATTAATGCGAGCTATAAAGGAGAGCCAAGATTTTAGCAATGTTAACCACTTGCCTAATTTACTGAACTATCTAGCACGTATTTACAAGCATCAGCAACGCGACGCTGAAGCTGAAAAATTTTATAAGCTAGCCTTGGAAATAACAAAGCAGTTGGTGGGAGAAAATCACCCCGATATAGCAACACACCTGAATAATCTAGCGCTGTTCTACCTGGACAAAAGTCGTCCCAATGAAGCAGAATTATTATTTATCAAAGCTTTGGAACTGAGAAAAAAATTTTGTGGAGAAGAACATCTTGATGTGGCAACGGTTCAGCATCATTTAGCACATTTATATGATATTCAAGGTCGCTATAGTGAAGCAGAGCCTCTGCATTTACAAGCTTTAGAAATAAGAATTCGCTGGCTAGGAGAAGAGCATCCTGATGTGGCAACTAGCCTGAACGATTTAGCCTATTTATATGACTGTCAAGGTCACTACAGCCAAGCGGAACCTTTGTTTGTAAAAGCATTTAAAATCAGAGAAAGCTGTTTGGGAAAAGATCATATCCAGGTCAAAAACAGCCTAAATAATCTAGTTGTTTTTTATTTAAAACAGGAGCGCTATACTGAAGCAGAACCCCTAATGCTACGACTTTTTAAAATTCTTCAGCGAAAGTTAGGCTCGAAACATCCTGAAACTATTTATTGTCAGGAAAGCCTTGCAATGCTTCGCCAAAATCTCAACTATGCAGAGAGAGACTTGCCAAATTTTAAACATAAAGGAAAATATCGGAAAAAGCGAAATAATTTCTGGGAACTGTAAAATTTATAAATTACTGTTTGGGGCGGTGCGTCAGTGCCAATAGTCTGATCATCGAGATTCAAATATTGACTGCCTCACGCACACTAAAGCTTTTAAGGGGTTAAAAAACTACATTCTTTCCAATACTTTAATCCCCAACAACTCCAAACCCAATTTCAAAGTCCTCGCCGTCAAATCGCACAAAATCAACCGCGATGTCCGCAACGGTTCCTCAGCTTTCAAAACCGGACATTGCTCAAAAAATTGATTGAACTTTTGACTCAATTCAAACAAATACTGACAAATCCGATTCGGCAACAAATCGCCGCCCACAGCATTCACAACTTCACTCAACTGCAATAAATGTTTGGCTAAAACTAACTCTGCATCAGACTGCAAGATTACTTTCGCACCAGCATCTAAATTCTCGAAATCAATCTCACCTTTGCGGCGAATTCCCTGCACGCGCGCGTAAGCATACAGCATATAAGGAGCGGTATTTCCCTGCAATGCGAGCATTTTGTCGTAACTAAATACATAGTTGCTGGCGCGGTTTTGACTCAAATCTGCATACTTAACTGCACTCAAACCAACTACGTGACCTACGTTAGCTATAAACTCTTTAGTTTCCTGTCTTTCTTCTGTGACTAATCTGTCTTCCAAATCTTTGGTGGCGCGGACGATCGCTTCATCGAGCAAATCTCGCAATCGTACTGTATCCCCAGAACGAGTTTTGGCTCTTTTGCCGTCTTCTCCCAATACCAAACCGAAGGGGACGTGGACAATTTCGACATCATCAGGAATCCAACCGGCTTTTCTCGCTACTGCAAATACTTGGGCAAAATGGTTCGCTTGTCCCGAATCTGTAACATAAATTAAGCGCTTTGCATTGTCTTTTTGTATCCGGTAGCGCACTGCTGCTAAATCTGTTGTGGCGTAATTGTAGCCGCCGTCGGTTTTCTGCACGATTAGCGGCAGCGGTTCGCCTTCTTTATTGGTGAAACCATCTACAAAAACGCATTTTGCGCCGTCACTTTCTACTAGCAAACCTAGATTGGTTAAATCTTCCACTACGGCGGGCAATAATGGATTGTAAAACGATTCGCCGCGTTCGGTTAATTTGATATCGAGCAAATCGTATATTACTTGGAATTCACGGCGCGATTGATCGCACAGCAATTTCCAAGCGCGGCGGGTGTCTTCGGCGCCTGCTTGCAGTTTTACTACTTCTTGGCGGGCGGTTTCTTTGAAGGTTTCGTCTGTGTCAAAGCGCTGTTTTGCTTGGCGGTAAAATGCGACTAAATCTCCTAAGTCTAGGGCGTCAGCGGTTGTGAGGGCTTCGGGGTGAACTTCGCGCAAGTATGCGATCAGCATACCGAATTGGGTGCCCCAGTCGCCGATGTGGTTGATTCTGAGTACGTCGTGGCCTTGAAATTCGAGGGTGCGGGCGATCGCATCTCCGATGATTGTCGATCGCAAATGTCCGACGTGCATTTCTTTGGCTATATTCGGACTCGAAAAGTCGATCGCGATTGTCTGAGGCGTTTTGGCGAGTTCAATCCCCAAACGCGAGTCGCCGGCGATCTCACTAATTTGCGCTTCCAAATAAGCCGGTTTCAGCTTCAAATTGATAAAACCTGGCCCGGCGATTTCTGGGGTTTCGCAGATGTCGGTAATATCTAGGTTTTCGATGATTGTCGAGGCGATCGCCCGTGGCGGCTTTCCTAACTTTTTCCCCAAACTCATCGCGGCGTTGCACTGAAAGTCCCCAAAGTTGGGATTGCTGGCGGCGGCTAGCATCGGATCTGCACCTGCATAACTTTCGCCGAATGCAGCGGTGAATGCTTTTTCAAATTTTGCTTTTAACTGTTGGACGATCGAGTTCATCTTGAATATTTTGATTGGATGTTTATTTTAAACTCTAGATTAAGCACTTTGTGGCAATAATACTCTTACTACTTAGGTAATTTCCCTCTGGTTCTCTCCCTCTGGGCCTATCCCCCTCTCCTCACCTAGTAGGAAATTTTGTACTTAGCTTTGAGCTGCGGATGCGATCAAAATCATTAGCCGTGATAGCACAGAGTACATTTTATCACAGTTGCGATCGCTACACAAATTAAAAAATGTCACATCAAGTCCATGATCTCGATCGCTAGATCATTTAGTTAAATCGCTTACATTAAGGTATGTTAAAATTTTTTCAATGCACCCGAAAATCCTACGAAAGGAAGTAGTTATGTTATCTCAACCAATTTTTGGCGATCGCTCTCTGACAATCGCCTTTTATCAAGCAGTAATCGATCGCTTCTACAACGGTTTCAGTCTCTCCACCGAAGCACTATTACGAGACTGTACCCTCGGCTTCGCCCCCTGTCCCGATGGAGTCAAAACCTTTTTCATTATCGCGCCGAGTCTCGATGCAGCAGAGCAACTAATGAAAAAAATGGACAGTATTTTGGAGCGAGTTGCCGAACTCATGGCTGGAGTCGGACAAGTTGCCCTGTGCATAGTTCCCCCCGGCAGCGAAGCAGAGCAACCGGTAGATCTGCAAGACTTAGAAAAAGTTCCCCCAGATTGTCTGGCTTGCAAATTCTTTACAATTATATGGGCCGATGCTGCGGCAGATCGGTAAAATTGACAGTTAGCAACCAGCAACTCAACACGGTTCGGCCCAAGCTGTGCTCGTGGTGGCGCGGGGTAGATTGTCTGTTAGTTACAGTCCCTGGAATTATCGGGCAAAGCGTGTAGGTAATTCGATCGTTTGCAAGGTTGCACTCGCAATCCTTGGCAAGTGTTAAACAAGCAGACAAAATATATATCAAAGGCCCGCTTGTCAGTCGCTCAGATTTTTACCTGCCGGCTCAAACAGCCGTGCATCTACTTTTTACATTCCCAATAAAGGCCACCAAAAAGCCGCATCAACTCTCCTGGGTGTCTAGCTTCAAAAGACAGCAGTAGGAATTCGGCGGTATCGCTGGAAAATAGATTTTTGCGAAATATCTGGTGATGTTCAGAATAAGCAGAAATATTCTCAAAAATAGATAAGAGTTCCGCAGCTTTACCTCAGAAACCCGGTTTCTACCCCCGCGCTTCATACTCGCGGTTCCCTGGGAAATTGACAGAAAATAGACTGTTTGTAGGAGAGTCACCACCTAGAAACAAAGCAAAGCTTTACTGAAAAAAAGAGCTGTTTTCCAGCGCCACCCCTGGCAGTACAGAGCGATCGTACCACAAGCTCATAGAATTTGTTAAAAATTTCAGTTGAAAATTTGAATTATTAAATTTTATGCCTAACATTGGCGATAAAATCTAAGATTGAAATTCTCAAATCTGAAATCAAGGCATCATGGTAAAACTGACACCAAATCCCAGCTTTAGTTTAACAATTCGGGTTGCTCTGCCGAACCAGCCGGGAATGCTGGCAAGAGTCACCAGTGCGATCGCATCTGTCGGTGGCAACTTCGGCCAAATCGACTTGATCGAGCAAACCCGCGCCACTACCGTTCGCGATATCAACGTCGATGCCTCCAGCATCGAGCACAATGAAGAAATAGTGCAAGCAGTGAAAGGACTGCCAGATATCAGAGTGATCGACGTGTACGATCGCACTTTCAACTTGCACCGCGGCGGAAAAATCAGCGTAGTTAGCAAAATTTCCCTCAAACGCCAGTCAGATTTGGCCATGGCATACACTCCCGGAGTCGGCCGCATCTGCACTGCGATCGCCAATGACCCGCAACAAGTTTATAACCTCACAATCAAACAAAATACTGTTGCCATTGTTACCGACGGTAGCGCAGTTTTGGGACTGGGAAACCTCGGCCCTGCCGCCGCACTGCCAGTCATGGAAGGCAAAGCCATGCTATTTAAAGAATTTGCAGGTATTGACGCCTTTCCTATCTGTTTGAATACCCAAGATACCGAGGAAATTATTCGCACAGTGCAGAATATCGCCCCGGTTTTTGGCGGCGTTAATCTCGAAGATATTTCTTCTCCCCGCTGCTTTGAAATCGAAGCAAGATTGCGGGAAACCTTAGATATTCCCATTTTTCACGACGACCAGCACGGCACTGCGATTGTCAGTTTGGCAGCATTAATTAATGCCTTGAAACTCGTCAAAAAAACCATCGCAGAAGTGTGTATCGTGATTAACGGAGCCGGTGCGGCCGGAGTTGCGATCGCCCGCTTGCTGCGTAAAGCAGGTGCGGAAAACATCATCATGTGCGACTCGAAAGGCGTTCTCTCCCAAGACCGCACGGATATGAACCCAGAAAAACTAGAATTTGCTGTGCCTTCGAGCGGTACTTTGGAAGATGCGATCGCCGGTGCCGATGTATTTTTAGGCGTCAGCGCCCCCGGCGTTCTCACCCGGTCAATGGTGCGTTCGATGGCCGAAAATCCCATTGTTTTTGCAATGGCAAATCCCATTCCTGAAATTCAGCCAGAATTAATTATGGAAGATGCGGCGATCATAGCAACCGGACGCAGCGATTACCCAAATCAAATTAACAATGTTTTGGCATTTCCGGGGATATTTCGAGGCGCTTTGGACTGCAAAGCAACCACGATTACGCCCAGTATGTATTTGGAAGCAGCTTATGCGATCGCCTCTTTAGTCAGTCCTTCTCAGCTTGACAAAGAACACATTATACCGTCTGTTTTTGACGAAAGAGTTGCCATTGCAGTCGCCGGTGCAGTGCAGTTGGCTGCCCGATCCGAAGGTATTGCCCGCGATTAATAGAAGGAAGAAGGAAGTCTTCCTTCTTCCTTCTTCTCTCTTCCTTAATCAAGGATAAAACTCACAGCAATAAACAAGATAATAAAGATATAATTAAATAAACCAAGTCCAGCTAGGTCAGATGCAAAGCCAGTTAGGAAAAGCCAAGCGCGATCGCTCCCGTTGTCAATTGTTAGAACTGTCCCCTATCGGGCTGGCATTGTGCCGGACGGACGGGACTTTTCTCGACGTAAATCCAGCTTTTGCAAGTATTATCGGCCGCACAGTTGCAGAAACTCTTCACCTCAATTACTGGGAAATTCAGCAAACGCAGTGCGCGCCCCCAGAAAAATATTTAGAATGTCAAGTAAAAAATAGCCATACGCACCTGTGCGAAGCAGCATACAAACATAAAAATAACCATCTCGTACCCGTGCGAGTTTCCGAGCGGGCAATTGAAACAGGGGGAGAGTGCGCGATTTGGCTGAGCGCTGAAGAAATCTTTAATAATCGGGATCAAAATAGCGCTCCCCTGGAATCTGCGCTTTTGCAGGGCAATTCACATATGGAAAAATTGCTGACAAAGCAGACGGAGGAACTGGAAAAAACTCAGCAACTACTCGAAGAAAAAATCTCCGAACTGGAAAAAACTCAAGAAAAATTACGTCTCCAAAGTCAAATTATCGACCAAGTGCACGAGGCGGTAATTTCTACAGATATGGACGGCTCGATCACCATTTGGAATCAAGCCTGTCAAAAGTTATACGGCTATGAAAAAACTGAGGCTATCGGACAGCACATTTCTCTAATTTACCCGCCCGAACAGCACGAATTTTTGTTAGAGCAAGTCATCAAGCCGCTACAAGAAAAAGGCGAGCATGAAATAGAAGTTATAACAAGCAGTAAATCTGGAGAAAAAATTTCCTCGCACCTGATGCTTTCGCTATTGAAAGACAAAACGGGAGAAGTTGTGGGGATGGTTGGCTCTTTAACAGATCTCAGCATTTGCAAAGCTTTAGAACAAGAATTAGTACAGAGACAATCACTATTTGATGCTTTTTTGAAGGAGGCGCCGGCGGGACTTTGCATTTTGGACTCGCAATTGCGCTACCTGCAAATCAATCAATTTCTAGCAGAAATAAACTGCCTGAGTCCTGAAGAACACATAGGCAATACTGTACGGGAAATATTGCCGAATATCGCTCCGATTGTAGAGCCTTTGTACGAACAAATTTTGAGGACGAAACAACCCTTAATTAATATCGAGATGAGTGGTGACAATCCCAGAAAGCCTGGGTTTGTCCGACACCTGACAGGCTCTTATTTTCCCTTGCTAGACAAAGATGGCGAGGCGATCGGCATCGGTGCAGTTGTAGTTGACATTAGCGATCGCAAACAAGCAGAAGCTGCGCTGCAAAAAAGCGAACAGCTTTACCGCACTATGGCAAGCAACTTTCCTAACGGTGCGGTGATGTTGTTCGATCGAGAAATGCGCTACACCCTGGTAGAAGGTACAGAATTAGCAGCAGTCGGGCTTTCCAAAGAGTTGATGGAAGGCAAGACAATCTGGGAAGTATTCGAGCCAGATGTTTGCGCTGATATCGAGCCAACTTATCGGGCGGCACTGGCAGGAAAAACAGTTGTTACAGAATTTTTTTACAGCGATCGCGTTTACCTCGGTTATGCTTTGCCAGTCAGAAACGAACGGCAAGAAATTATCGGCGGATTGCTAATGACTCAAAACATTACGGCTCGCCAATTAGCAGAAGAAGCGCTAATGGAAAGCGAGGACAAATACAGGTGCATTGTCGAGACTGCAGATGAAGGAATTTGGATGATAGATACGGAGGGTAAAACTACTTTTGTCAACCAAAAAATGGCTAATATGCTCGGCTGCACTTCAGAGGAAATGATCGGACAGCCGCTATTTGCTTTCATGGATGCAGAAGGTATCGCGATCGCACAAATCAGCCTCGAACGTCGCCGTGAAGGAATTCGCGAACAGCTCGATTTTAAGTTCCGTCGCCGAGACGGCAGCGACTTGTGGGCGATGGTTTCTACTAATTCCTTGGCAGACAAAGAAGGAGGCTATGTGGGCGCTTTGGCAATGGTTGCCGACATTACCGATCGCAAGAAAACAGAAGCCGCCTTGCAGCAGTCGGAAGCTAAATTTCGATCGCTCTACGAATTAACCAGTTTGCCTGTTTTTATGTTAGGTGACAATGCCATCACCCATGCCAACACAGCCACTCTAAAACTATTCGGCTGCACTGCAGCGCCACAGTTGTACGGCCAAAACCCTGGCAAACTCTCGCCTCCTTTTCAACCCAACGGCAGAGATTCTTTGAGCATGGTTAACGAAATGATAGCCATCGCCTTTGAGCGGGGAAACCACCGTTTTGGTTGGGTTCACCAGCGCTTAGACGGTACAGATTTTCCTGCAGAAGTCGTGCTGACAATCATCGAGGTGGGAAATGAAAAAATTATCCAAGCAGTGATCCAAGATTTAACAGATCGCAAACTTGCAGAAGAATCTTTAGTGCGATCGGAACAAGCGCTCAGGCAGCAAGCTCAGCGAGAACAACTGCTAAATCAAATTGCCAACCAAATCCGCAATTCTTTAGATTTAGACACAATTTTAGAAACCGCAGTTCAAGAAATTCGCAATTTGATGCACCTAGATTGGTGCCTCTTCATTTGGTATCGCCCCAACAGCAATCCTCCGGTTTGGGAAATAGTTTGCGAAGCGAAGAATGCTGATTTGCCGAGTTTACTCGGTACTTATTCTGTAGACGACCAATGTAGTGTCCCCAGGCGGCAGATTTTGCGGCGAGAAATTCTGCGAATTGATGATGTCAGCACTTGTGAAGATGCAGAAGCGCGCGAAAATTTCCAGGCATTAAAAATTAACTCAGTGCTGTCGCTGCCAGTTCAAACTGCTTCCGGCGATATGGGGGTGATTACCTGCTATCAGGCTATGTCCGTGCGAAATTGGAGCGAATCGGAAGTCGAACTGATGCAAGCGGTGGTCGCTCAAATTGCGATCGCGATCGACCACGCCGAACTTTACACCCAAACCCGCAAAGCGGCCCGACTAGCTCAAGCTCAAACTCAACAGCTAGAAGAAACTTTGCGCGAACTCCAACGCACCCAAACTCAATTAATTCAAAGTGAAAAAATGTCTAGTTTGGGCCAGTTAGTAGCAGGTGTCGCCCACGAAATTAACAACCCGGTTAATTTTATCTATGGCAATCTCAGCTACACCAGCGAGTACACTCAAAACTTGCTGAAAATGCTGCAACTTTACCAGAAAGAATACCCGCAGCCTAGCGCAAGAATTGTAGATGCAAGGGAAGATTTGGAAATTGATTATCTTGTTGAAGATTTACCGAAAATTTTAGCATCTATGAAAGTCGGAGCCGATCGCATCCGCGACATAGTTTTGAGCCTGCGAACTTTTTCAAGACTTGACGAAGCCGAAAAGAAACAAGTTGACATTCACGAAGGCATTGAAAGCACACTGCTGATTTTGCAAAACCGCCTGAAACATAAAGCCGATCACCCGACAATTAATGTGATTAAAGAATACGGTAATTTGCCTTTAGTTGAATGTTATCCCGGTCAGTTAAATCAAGTATTTATGAATTTATTGAGCAATGCGCTAGACGCATTGGAAATGGAGATGAAGAAATCCGATCGCACCGCCAAAAATCTCGCAATTACGATTCGCACCCAAGTAACCGACAATAACAGCGTTGCCATATCGATAGCTGACAGTGGCCCTGGGATGAGCGAAGATGTGCAAAGGCGCTTGTTTGACCCGTTTTTCACTACTAAACCCATTGGCAAAGGAACTGGCTTAGGATTGGCGATTTCGCACTCTATTATAGTAGAAAAACACGGCGGCAAGCTTTCTTGCAATTCTGTAGTGGGAGAAGGTTCCGAATTTGCGATCGAGATTCCTCTGCGACAAAAAGTAAATTAAACTTAGCGTGTAATTTTGAGTAATTATAGTTTTTTTGTATCTATATATTTTACGTAAACCCGATCGCACCTTGGCGTCTCCACACCAGTTGTCGGTAGATATCCGCTATTTTCGTACATTTTTACAGCTTCTTTGAGAATGCTAGCAGTTTCAATCCAGATTTCCTCAAAGCCACGAGCGATAATTTTACTTTCCAATTCTTGCAGTAAAAATTTCCCCAAACCTTGTCCCCTTGCTGCTGGCAAAATATACATTTTGCGAATTTCCACAGCATTATTTCCGCGCTCAATCGGATAGTAAGCCGCCGTACCGACTATTTTATCCTGCCGTTCAACTACCCAAAATTCGCCACCTTGATTATGATAATGTAGTTCTACATCATAAACATCTCGATCTGCCCCGTGAGGTTCGCATTTTAAACCGTACTCTGCTAAAACATCCCTAATTAAATAGAACGCCTCAGCGCGATCGCGGGTTTCCCAGGAACGAATTAAAAAATCCAGATGTTTGGTTTTCATTGGTTATTGCAACGTATATTTATTTTTTGACTTGAGAAACTGTAAAATGAGTTATTTTTTGTATTTTACAATAATCTTTAAATGCACCTCAATTTTAACTGTGAATTCTCGGTTCGGGATGAATAATTGCCAGCAACTCGCTTTCTACTAATGATAATTCCTCCAACCTCTGCATCACAATATCCCGATCGAAATAAGTTGTTGCCAAAATCCAATATACACCGTAATGGCGCGCTTCCGAAGCCATCAAACTGCGATAAAACTTAGCTAATTCCGCGTCGGGACAGCGATCGCCCAGCAGCCCCAACCGTTCGTGACTGCGCGCTTCTATCAAACCAGAAACCAACAAAGAATCCAAAAGTCTCTCCGGTTCCTGCTTGCGAATTTGGGCGGACAAACCAGCACCATAGGGAGGTGCAGCCAAAGGGCCTAAAGCAATGCCGCGCTTTTCTAGCCGCTGGTTGACTTGCTCGAAATGCTCTAATTCTTCGCGGGCGATCGCCGTTAGCATCCTCACCAATTTTTCCCGGGCTGGGTAGCGAAACATTAAATTTAACGCTACTCCCGCCGCTTTCCGCTCGCAATGAGAATGGTCTAATAAGATTGTATCCAAATGGGCGATCGCCTGTTCTATCCAAGCTTCCGAAGTCGGCTGTTTTAAAAACTTAATAGTTGGAAGTGTTGAAGTCATTAGTCAGTAGTCAGTAGTCAGTAGTCATTAGTCATTAGTCAGCACTCATTAGTCATTAGTCATTAGTCAGCAGTCATTAGTCATTAGTCATTAGTCATTAGTCATTAGTCAGCAGTCACTAGCCAGCATTTATCCTATCTTACATAATTTTTCCAAGACCGCATACATATCACCAGCAAACTTTTTCGGATTCCACAGCGGCGACAAATTGGCTGGATCTTTAGATTTCACCAACTGTGATTTAATTGCATTTCTCAATTCACGTTCTTTACCAAATTTTACACCCACTTCCACATATTCCGACCAAGACAAAGCCACGCCTGTTTCAATTCCAAAAGTCTGCAAAAACGAATAACCCATTCTAGACAAAAATTGCTCTCCTGTGCGAGTCACCACCGGCAAATTAAACCACAAAGCCTCTAAAGTGTGAGTCCCTCCGTTGTAAGGATAAGAATCTAACAACACATCGGCCAGCAAATAGATAATTCTGTGTTCTTCCTCAGTAGCAAACCTCGGCAAAAACTTAATTCGGTGCTTGCTCACTTTCTCAGCTTCGCAAGCTTGGTGATATGCAGCCTCAAACACTGCAGCATCGCCTAAAGCTTTGTGAATCAAAATACTGTTAGGCACTTGTTTGAGAATCGAAATTTGTGCTTTTACCAACTCGCTATTGAATTTTCTGCCGGGAGCGACGCACAGGTAAACAATCTGATCCAAGCCGATCCGATGCGACCTTCTCAATGCAACCGGATCGACTCCATATCTCTGAAAACCGGACACCGCTACAAAGGAATCCGGCATCCTAATTAGCTGCTCGTCATAATATTTTTCCCTGTCTGCTGGGTGCGAGTGCCAGTCTGTAAGAAAGTAATTTTCTGGGGATATGTAAGGCGCATCAAATCCGAGCCAAGAAACACAAACTGGTGCGGGTTTTTGGTAGAGAATGTCAGCGTTAACGGGTACGCTGAGAGAATCTAAATCAACTAAAATGTCCAATTCATCTTGCTGAATTTGGTCTATAATTTCGGCAGAATTGGCAAGTCCGTTGGGGTAGGTTGTCGGAAAAGTCAGTTTGCCCAAACTTTCAAATTGCTGAGTGCGATCGTCAGGAATAATTCTTTCTGAAGCGTACAAATACACATTCGGTGTGATGTCGGACAATTCGCGAATGATGTCAGCGCTGCACCAACCTACAGAATGGCGACTGAAGTGATTGGACAAAAAGCCGATTTTTAACTTGCTGGATGGGGCAGTTGGTTTGAAATTGTAATTTGCGGGTTGAGAAAAATTAGGTTTAATACATTGGTCGATATACTTTTGGGCAATTAATCTGTAAAGTTTTGAGTTGGCCGCCAAGTCATCTCGCAAATAGGGTGTGCTGAATAACAAGTTTGCATAAAGCGATTTAATTTCCACCGGGCTAGCGGTTTCTAAGTTGTGCTGCAAGTATGACTCTAGCTCTAAAAATTGATCGATCGCAATTTGATTTAATCCCGACACTTGATAGGTGCTGATGAAGTAAATCGCGGTCATAATTGGATCTGTTTCGGCACACATTTGGCTGTATTGGTGCACGGCTTGCCGCGCGGCAGCTAAATCGCTAGTATCTCTGAGGATGCCGCACAAATGTTGGTGGGCAGAAATAAAATCCGGTTTAATTTCTAGGGCTTTTTGAAGGTTGGGTATTGCGTCTTTAAATTGACCCTGGTAGCGCAAAACTAGGCCAATTTGACAGTATGCTTCGGCTAAATCGGGTTTGAATGCGATCGCCTGCTTCCATGCAGCCACCGCCTCATCTAACTTCCCTTGCTGCGCTAATTGATCTCCTAAATTTAAGTGAAAATCTACCTGAGCAAGGTGGGGATTGAGTTCGAGAGCTTTTTGCTCGTATGCTACCGCTGCATCCTGCTGCCCCTGCTGCTTCAGTGCCCCTGCCAAATTCCAGTAAGCAGCAGCCAAATTCGGTTTAAGTTCGATCGCCTTTTCGTAATTGACAACCGCCTCCACCAAATGCCCTTGTTTGTAGAGCATACTGCCCAAATTAGCATAAGCCTCAGCAAAATCGGGATTCAGAGCGATCGCCTCGGAATAAAACCGCATCGCTTCCTCAATTTGGCCGCTTGCTTGCTGCACATTGCCCATTGTCACGTAAGCCGCCGCCCAATCCGGTTGCAATTCCAGAGCTCGGCGACAAGCAGCGACGGCTGCTGCTAAATTGCCTTGAGAGTAATATGTTTCTGCAACAACTGTCAGCGATGCAGCATCTTCAAATTGGGGTGTTTCGGATTGGTTGCGAAAATCGGAATTCATTTGGCGGCCTATCTGTGCTATCAAGTTAAAGGTTGAATCTATATTATTTTGCAGAGTAGCAGTTTTAGCGGAACTACGGGCGATCGTCACAGAGAATTTATGAGCGACAAGCAAGCGACACAGCGCCAACATAACATCAAGTGGAAACCAAACCTCCTGCTGGGGATACTCTTGTTAACCTTAGCAATCCCCTTACCCTTTGCCCAAAAGACTTTCGCACAGCAGCAGCAGACAGCCAGCTTTACGCAAAAATTATTTCAAACTGCTCTTTATTTCACCCTATATTTTGAGGGTGGATTCAGCAATCACCCAGCCGATAAGGGCGGCAGAACTTATCGGGGCGTCTTGCAAACGGAATACAACGCCTACCGCTACAGTCGTGGGCTTCCGCCCCTCGACGTGACGCAGATGTCGGAAGCAGAGCTCCTAGAAATTTATAAATATTACTGGGATTCGAGCCTCTCGGGCACGATGCAGCCGGCTTTGGCGATCGTCATGTTTGACACCGCCGTTAATTTCGGTATTAATAACTCTATTACCTTTCTCCAGCAAGCATTAGGATTGCCCCAAACGGGAGTTTTTGATGCCCGCACCAAGCAAGCGCTAAAAGGAGCAAATAACAGAAATACCGCGCTGCAAATGATTAATGAACGAATTATTTACCGCTACAAACGGGTGCAAGAAGATCCGACTCAGATGGCTTTTTTCCGGGGTTGGCTGAGTCGCGATTACAGTTTGTGGGGGTACGTGAGCAAGATTAAGAATTAAGCAGGGCGGATTCATTTTTCCCAAGTTGTAGTAGTGCCACGACAGGGGTTTAAACCCCTGTCTCATTTACCCGATGGATGCTATACAGTCACCCCATTCCGATTAGCTGTTGTCGTCAAAATGTATTCTACTTGAGCCGGAGTTAAAGTCGGATTAGCATTCAAAACTAAAGCCGCTACACCCGCTACGTGTGGCGTTGCAAAAGACGTGCCAGTTAGGGTGTCATAGGCGCTATAGGGAGTTGTAGAATAGATTTCTACTCCAGGAGCAACTACGTACTCCAAAGGTGTGGAACCCGCACGGTTCGAGGTGTCAGCCATCCTGCCGTTTATATCAATACTGCCCACGGCAATTCCCCTGCGATCGGCATTACGAGCAGGATAATCAGGCTGGCTAAAACCCGAATTTCCCGCTGCTATCACCACAACAGAGCCTTTGTTATTTGCATACTCAATTGCGTCATTCACCAGGTTGGAAGGGTAAAACTCATTTCCAATACTGACGTTAATTACATTTGCTCCATTATCAGTAGCATACCGGATTCCAGCAGCAAGATTACTCCACTCGGCGTAGCCAAAGGTGTCTAACACTCTGACAGGCATAATCTTAGCATTGGGCGCAACTCCTGTGATACCAAAATCATTTCGTTCCGCCGCGATCGCACCTGCTATGTGAGTCCCGTGACCATTGAGATCCAGATCCATTGGGTAGTTGTCGTTATACAGAAAATCCCAACCCCGAATATCATCAATAAATCCGTTGCGATCGTCATCGATGCCATTTGCCGCAATTTCATCAGCGTTCTGCCAAATATTATTATCCAAGTCGGGATGGTTGTAGTCAACACCAGTATCGATGACAGCTACAACCATCCCATTTCCTGTAATGTTCTGATCCCACACTTCAGGCGCATTTATCGCGTCTCGCCCCCAATTATTCTCGCCCAAATTAGGAACATCAGGGAAGAGAGTTGAGCGGTTCAGGGTGCGGGTAACTGCTGCATTTGCATTCACTAAACCGTAGCCGTAATTGCGATTAAAAGCACCGTTAGGTGTAGGAATATCAGGCAATACAGGCACAGGTGTTGCAGAAATAGTCAGGTTGTAATTGGTAAAGTTGCCTGAGTAGCTAGAGACTTGGACATAGTATGTCCCTGGAGCCAGATTGGATAAATTAATCACATCCGGGGTGGTGCCACTCTCTTGAGAGTAGCCAATTAATTCACCATCATCCACTACACCGTTGCTGTTTATATCTTGAATTAGGTCTACGTCAGCATCCGCCGTCAAACCGTCGAGACGCAGGCTAAAATTGCTATTAGTGTTGATATCGAATCGGTAGAAATCATCGGGATCGCCTGTCCCCACGAACTCAGTTAAGCTGATGCTACCGTTCTGAATGCCAACAACATTACGAGCTGTCAAAAGAGAGTTATCTGAATCGGAGAAATTCAACTGAGAGGAATATCTCGTTCCCGTTAGCGGATCTTCTATGTTTGCGATCGCTGACTGTGACTGCGGTTTGATTTGAGCATCGCTCACAGAGTGACTGAAGGCAGCCCTGGCATCAGCTCCAATAAAATCCGCAGTTTGTGTCTGTGGGTCGGTGCTGAATGCTGTGAGCTTAGTCAAGCTAGATTCAGCACTATAACTAGAAACATTGGATGGAGCGATCGCTCCGTTGAGCAAGTCGTTGTTAACTGAAAATGCTGATGTGGCGAGAGCATTTGGCTGTTGACTGAAAAAAAGGCGATCGGTATTGGTAGGATTCGTGTTGATGCCTGACATAAGTTAAAAAGTTTGTAAATTTCCAGAAAGGTGACGTTGTTTGTAGTAAGGAGTTTAGTCCTTAATCTCCATTGAAGAAGACTCTGCGCCCTCACTACACACCTATGAAAAATGATGAAAATTCCTGAACGGATATACTGCGGCTTGGAAATTGAGCCGGCGTTAGATATTCCACAAACCCTAAGATAGTGTTGGAATTCCTGGCGTTGCATTGGCGATCGACCAAGTAACGCTTTCAGATGTATTTTCCCCAATTAAGCGGGGCGGTTATAAATGCTATATTTTTAAAAGCATCATAGATCTACTCCCTGATTGAAACTTTGATTTTTCAGAATAACCCAAACTTTTTATAAAGTCAATTCATAAAATTTATAACTTAAAGTCATAAAAGTCATATTTGTAAAAATATATTTCGAGAACGAGACAAGATATTAAAGTTAAGTTAAATCATATATAACACAAATATAGGGGTGTTTTGTTGCCAGATTGCAACGCAATGGGTACTGGATAATTGGTGAGTGGAAAGCTATACATCATCCCTGGCAATTGGCTATTTTAGCAAAAAAGATGTGCAGAGCGTCTACAAGTAACTTAACACATGAAGCTATGACACTAGAAGAAGCCATTAATTTCTTAGAGAATTTCGTATACCAACAAACAGGAGAACACCTGAGTCGGTTGCAACAGTCTATAATTCGAGGCGTTTTAGGGGGTTTGACGTACAAAGAAATTCAGCAAAACGATCCGATCGCCCGCGGGTACACAGTGTGCTACCTGGGGCGCTATGTCGGCTACAACTTGTGGAAAGACCTCACCAAGGTACTGAAGCAAGCAGAAATTATTGGACAAGAAGAAAGAGTAGTCGGAGCAAATCTTTGGGACTGCATCATGAGATCTGTACAAAAAGGCGCACAACCAGCTAATTCTGTCGATCCCATGTTGCAAAAGCTGCTGCGGATGCGTTACCGAATCAGAGAACATTTGGTCAGCACTGAGTACAGCGATACCTATCTGGCTGAAGATGAAAATTTGCCCGATCGACCTTTATGTCTCGTCAAGCGCCTGAAAAGCCAGTCTGAGAGAAGCAGCCACCTATTCGATCGAGAAACGCGGGTTTTATATCGATTGGGTCAACACGATCGGATACCAGAATTGTTAGCTCGCTTTGAAGAAGATGGATATTTTTATTTAGTCTATCAATTCATCGAAGGGCAACCGCTGTATCAAGAAATAATCGAAGGTCAACCCTGGGAAGAACATCAGGTTATCGCTTTGTTGAAAGATATCTTGGAAGTGCTTGTTTTTGTTCACAAACAAGATGTAATTCACCGCGACGTTCACCCTCAAAACTTAATCCGGCGGACATCAGATGGCAAGATTGTATTAATTGACTTTGGCGCAGTTAAAGAAATCAACACCTCGCACAATAGCACTGGCCAAACGATCTCGCGCGGCGGTACTCAGCAAGATTATATTCCTCCCGAACAAGCCATCGGCTCACCGAAATTTTGCAGCGACATCTATGCTGTCGGGATTATCGGGATTCAAGCCTTGACAGGGATGCGGCCGAAACAACTCAGAGTTGATAATTTAGGGAATCTCATCTGGCAGAAAAATGCAACTGTCACCCCGGAGTTGGCTCGCGTTTTAGACCAAATGGTGCTGTACGCTTTCCCCCAGCGTTACCCCTCAGCAACCGAAGCTTTGGAAGCACTTCAAAACTTGGGAGTTAGTTGACAGTTGACTGTTGACAGTTGACTGTTGACTGTTGACTGTTGACTGTTGTCAGTTGACTGTTGACTGTTGTCAGTTGACTGTTGACTGTTGACTGTTGTCATTAGTTGATGAACAAAACCGAACACGATTGTATGCGACCGTCTGTAGGGACACGGCAATGCCGTGTCCTTACCGGGTTCTGCTACTTTTAATAATTGGTATAAGATTGAGGATTGTAGTAATAGTTTTTTAGTAAAAAAATAAGCAATTTAGTGTATATTGTCAAGTCTTTTAAAGAACTGTTTAGCGTAACTTTTTTGCCGATCGCATTTCCCACACCCGCAGCACCCGGTTTACAATGCGAGTGATCTTGTTGCAGAGTGATTCATCCGCTACCATTATCCCTCGATGTACTGAGTAAAAACACTCGGTCTTGCCGATGAATCGGGCGCCAATTTCCGAGATCCAAGGGACAAGGAACAAGGAACAAGGAATTTCTTTTTTAAATTTACATACAAAAAATTATTCAATTCTGCCGAATGCCTTCTACATAAGAGCATTCAACGTTTATTTGACTATCTATCTAAAGTTAGATAAAATAATTTGTATTTTATGATTAGCAGCTTTGAGAAAATTTTAAGCAGCTTTGTATAGCGGGCAACAATATCACTAGAGTGTTTATTGTTACCTTAAATACGTAGAAATCAAATAATTAGAGGGATCGAGAAATTGGAAGTTTTTGAACGAGCACAACAACTGCAAACGCCCTCAACCCGAATGGCTGCTGTCCAGTCTTTTTCCAAAAAAGCGAGTATTGCAGTAATGGCGATCGGCTGTACAGTCATTTTGGGTTGGATCTTCGATCTGCAACTCTTAAAAAGCATTCTGCCCGGACTTGTGACGATGAAAGCCAATACTGCGGTCTGCTTTATTTTGGGCGGCTTTTCTCTATTCATCCAACAGATCCGGCGCACCAAATTCACAGCAAGAAAGTATCAAAAAAATCATAAATATTTAATTTGGGGATGTTCATTTTTAATTATATTAATTAGCCTATTAACCCTAGTTCAATATAGCTTTAATTTAGACTTAGGCATCGACCAACTGCTATTTAAAGAAAGTTACACATTGACAATCACCGGAACACCAGGACGCATGGCGCCGAATACTGCGGGCGCTTTTTTATTGCTGGGAACAGCGCTGCTGCTGCTGTCAGAACGTCGGCCTAAATACCTGCGGATTCAAATCTTAAGCTGTTCAGCATTTTTAATTGCATTTACGGGTTTGATAGGCTATTTCTACGACAAAGCTTTATTTTACAGAATTGGCGATAATACAGGCATGGCATTGCACACTTCCGCAGGATTTATGTTGCTGAGCTTCGGCATTTTATTTGCCAGTCCAGAACGAGGATTGATCGCAGTAATGACGAGCGATCGCGCGGGCGGCATCATGGCGAGGCGCTTGTTGCCACGGGCAATCATTATCCCGCCTTTAGTCGGTTATTTCATCCTATTGGGAGAGCGGTTACAAGCCTACACGCCGGAGGTAGGGATATCGCTGTTAAGCGTATTGAACGTGATTATTTTTACAGTTCTGATTTGGCAGAATGCAAAAAATCTCTGCACCGCAGACCGGAAGCGCTATCGAGCGGAACTGGCACTGAGGAAAGCTAAATCAGACTTAGAAACTCAAGTTGAGAAACGGACTCTCCAACTGCAAATCACCAACGAGCAATTGCAACAGCAAATTTTCGACTCTCAAACAACAAAGCAGGCGCTTCAAAAAAACTACAACCTGTTAATGGCAGTCATCAACAGTACGCCTGCAGCCCTATTTGTCAAGGATATTCAGGGCAGTTACCTAATGCTAAATGCTGCGGGAGCCAGTATAATTGGCAAGTCTGTAGACGACATTATCGGCAGAGATGACAGCGAGTTATTTCCGCCGGAAATTGCGGGCAATATTAGGAAAACCGATCGCCCAATTATGGCAGCGGGAACAACGGAAGCGATCGAAGAAGACCTGCCAGTTAAAGGAAATTTGAGGACATTTCTTTCTACAAAAAGTGCTTACCGGGACGGACTAGGAAATATTAGCGGTATAGTTACCATCGCGCGGGATATTACTGAAAGCAAAAAAGCCGAAATCGCCAACAGAAGTTTGGCAGCAATTCTGGAAGCCACCCCCGATTTTGTAGGTACTTACAACCTCGAAGGACGCGCCATTTACATTAACAAAGCCGGCAGAAAAATGCTGGGTATAGACGAAAACGAAGATATATCCAAGCGACAAGTTGCAGAATTCACGCCAGCGTCAGCCCGCAGCACTTTGAATCAAGCGATCGCCACCGCTGTTTCCGAGGGCTTTTGGAGTGGAGAAACAACCTTCGTGTCAGGATCGGGACTCGAAATTCCCGTCAGCCAAGTCCTCATCTCCCACTCCGCACCTGACGACAAACTCACATACATTTCGACGATCGCCCGCGACATGAGCGATCGCAAACAAGCTGAACAGGCGCTGCAACTGTCTCAAGCTCGTTTCGCCGGGATTGTAGAAATTGCCGACGACGCGATTATTTCCGTGGATGCTGACCAAAAAATTATCCTGTTCAACCAAGGTGCAGAACGGATTTTCGGGTGGACGGCTGCTGAGACGATCGGGGAATCCCTGAGCCTGCTGTTGCCCGAAGCTTTTGCCGCCCCTCACAGTCACCTCGTCAGCAATTTCGGGGGCGGCGTTAAACAAGCCCGAAAAATGGGCAACCGCAAAGAAATTTTCGCCCGCCGCCGAGATGGTACGGAATTTCCCGCCGAAGCTTCTATTTCCAAACTCGAAGTTGCAGGCGAAATCATATTCACAGCAATTTTGCGCGACGTGACAGCCAGCCGACAAGCCGAAGAATTTGTGCGTGTGAGCGAGGAAAGATACCGATCGCTGGCAAGGGCCACCGCGCAACTGGTATGGATGACAGACGCCCAGGGAAAGCCGATCGCGCCGATCGACTGGATGGCATATACAGGTCAAAGTTTGGAGGAAGCTACAGATAATTGGGTTTCGGCAATTCACCCAGACGATCGCCCGATCACGGCGCAAGCTTGGATGCGGGCAGTAGAAGCCAAAAGTCTCTACGAAGTCGAGCACCGTTTGCGGGCTGCAGACGGTAGCTACAGACACTTCTGGGTGCGCGGAGTTCCTGTTTTGGCAGCAGACGGCAGCATTCGCGAATGGGTGGGAACTCACACCGATATTAGCGATCGAGTACAAGTTTTGGAAGCACTCAAGCAGTCAGAGGGACAGTATCGATCGCAAGCAGCCGAGCTCGAAAAAGCTGTCCGCGAGTTGCACCAAGCACAAACTCAACTAATCCAAACCGAAAAAATCTCTTCTCTCGGGCAGCTAGTCGCTGGCGTCGCCCACGAAATTAACAATCCCATTAACTTCATCTACGGCAACATTACCCACGCCAAGGAATACGCCACAGACTTGCTTGGTTTGCTCCATCTTTACCAGGAAAAATACCCAAATCCCGTCCCGGAAATTTTAGAAGCAGCCGAAGATATTGAAGTTGATTACTTAATGGAAGACTTTACGAAGATTTTGGAATCAATGAAAGTAGGAGCCGATCGCATCCGCGACTTAGTTGTATCCTTACGCAACTTTTCCAGACTGGATGAATCGCAGATGAAGCGAGTAGACATTCACGAAGGAATCGAAAGCACTTTGCTAATTTTGCAGCACCGGATCAAAGCTAATGTACTTCGTCCTGCTATTGAGATTATCAAAGAATACGGCAATTTTCCAAAAGTCGAGTGCTATGTAGGTCAGCTCAATCAAGTATTTATGAATCTTTTAGGAAATGCGATCGACGCCCTCGAAGAGTACAACAGCACTCATTCTTCAAAAGAAATATATTCTCAGCCCAACAGAATTCGGATTAGCACCAGTGCGAGCTCAGAAACAGTAACAATTCGGATTGCCGACAACGGGATGGGAATCAATCAAGAATTTATTGGCAAGTTGTTCGACCCATTTTTTACTACTAAACCCGTCGGCAAAGGCACCGGCTTGGGACTGTCTATCAGCTATCAGATTATAGTTGAAAAGCACCGAGGCAAATTGCAGTGTATTTCCACGCCTGGGGAAGGTGCAGAGTTTGTCATCGAGATTCCCATTCGCCAGGAAGTATCAGCGCTGGCTACCGAAAACACAAAGGAAATGGTCATGAGTCATTAGACTGTTGACTGTTGACTGTTGACTGTTGACTGTTGGCAGTTGGCAGTTAATAGTGGGCAGTTGATCGTTGATGGTTGTCATTAATCATAAATTTCTCAACGTCTCCCCGTCTCCCCATCTCCCGTCTCCTCTTCTCGATCGCCCTAAATTGAAATAATTCTTTACAATAAAAAAGTAACAATCCAATTAACTTTGACAAAATCCCTTGAAAATGCCTGTAAACCAACTTTCTCCAACCACAGCCTCCACGGAAACACCGACACTCGACTTTGACATAGCCATCGTCGGAGGGGGCATAGTCGGGGCCACCTTAGCCAGCGCCTTAAAAGATTCCGGCTTAAAAATCGCAATAATTGAAACCCAACTCCCCGCCGCCGCAGCAGCCAAAAAACAAGCCTATGCAATCACCCTGCTATCAGGAATGATCTTAGAAGGTATCGGCGTGTGGCAGCAAATCTTGCCGCAAATCACCACCTTCGAGCAAATTAGCCTCTGCGATGGCGACTATCCCGGCGTCGTCGAATTCCACCGCCCGGATTTAGGAAATACTGGCAAATTGCCCGTACCAAAAACAGCTTTAGGTTACGTTGGCGAGCACCGAGTCATGCTGTCAGCTTTGCACGAATGTTTGGCAAAAAACCCGAATTTTAGTTGGGTTTGTCCGGCGGAAGTAGTCGAGGTAAAATATTTAACTCATTGCGCTGAAATAGAAGTCAAACAAAACGGCGAAACTCGCACAATTCGCACCAAATTATTAATTGCGGCCGACGGTTCGCGATCGCGCATCCGCACCGAAGCCAACATCAGCACTCGCGGCTGGAAATACTGGCAATCCTGCGTTGCTATCACTATTAAAGCAGAAAAACCGCACAATGATATCGCTTTTGAGCGCTTTTGGCCGAGCGGCCCGATGGGAGTCTTACCATTACCTGGCAACCGCTGTCAAGTAGTTTGGACAGCACCCCACGCGGAAGCAAAAGCTTTGCAAGAAATGGATGAAAGAGAGTTTTTGACTTTGTTGGAACAGCGCACGGGCGGGCTTTTGGGGCGTTTGGAATTGGAGAGCGATCGCTTTTTGTTTCCGGTGCAGTTAATGCAGAGCGATCGCTACGTTTTGCCCAGATTAGCACTAATTGGCGACGCGGCCCACTGCTGCCATCCCGTGGGCGGCCAGGGATTAAATATGGGCATTCGAGACGCTGGGGCGATCGCCCAAATCTTGCAGCAAGCGCACCAAAAAGGCGAAGACATCGGCGATTTGCGAGTATTGCAACGGTATCACAACTGGCGGAAAAAAGAGAATTTAATCGTGTTAGGATTTACAGATTTTCTAGACAGATTATTTTCCAATACTTGGCTGCCAATTATAGCATTTCGCCGCTTCGGATTGTGGTGTTTGCGGACAATTCCCCCAGTGAGATTTTTAGCCTTGCGCTTGATGACTGGTTTGATGGGGCGGCCGCCAGAATTAGCGCAAAATTAGAAGAAACCGGGTTTTTTACCATTTATCCTGTACGGGCGGGTTTTACTCACAATAATTGCCGAAAACCAACAAACTCATAAACCCGCCCCTATCGACTAAATTCATCTGCGTCCATCAGCGTATATCCGCCGACATCTGCGGTTCACAATCTTTAGAAACCGGGTTTTTTCCCATCTCTTCGCCTGTAATCAAATATTCTCGAAAAAATCCGGTTTCTGGCCACCCATCGACGAATCATGGTAAATAAACATCCGTGTTACTGACAACTCCCCACAATGGAAGAAACCCGCGCCCAAGCTTATCTGCAATTGATTGAGACACTCCTGACTTGCCCCAACGGTGAGGAACGGCAGATTTTACAGGCTAACTTAGAATTGGTAGATTCGGGGTTTCTGCAAGTTTGCGAGGTAGTAGCAGAAAACCTGGCAGAGGAAGGACAGGAAAATCACGCTAATTTTTTACGGAATTTGGCCAGTCAGCTAGGGCAATTCTTGGGGATGAATGATGAGGGAGATAGGGATAACTCTGAAGGTGAAAATCCCCAAGAGTATGCAAAGTTTATCGGAGAATTATTGCAAGCAGAAGAAGATAGAAACAGCGATATTCAAGTAATTTACCCGATGCTGGCCGAGCGGCAACATCTCCTCAATGCCCGTTTTGCCGAGACTTTACAGCAAAGAGCCCAGAATTTAATAGCTGGCGAAAATCCCGAAACAATTGAGTTCATTGTCGCCCTCATTGAAAATTTGAGTATTCATATTTATCAATTTCCCCTTGGCAGTAGATTGAATAATCTTGAAATTGCCATTACTGGTTATCAAATAGTTTTAAATAATCGGGAACCGGGCAGCGAAAAATATGCTCAAACTCAAAATAACCTAGCTAATGCGTACAGTGACAGAATCAACGGTTCGCGGGCTGATAATCTCGAAAGGGCGATCGA
>NZ_JAUBVF010000009.1:9419-69482 GCF_036705685.1 Microcoleus sp. AT3-A2 | reverse complement strand
AAATAACCTAGCTAATGCGTACAGTGACAGAATCAACGGTTCGCGGGCTGATAATCTCGAAAGGGCGATCGAGTTTTTTCAGGCTGCTTTAACAGTTCGTACCTTTGAGGATTTCCCCGAACAATGGGCAACGACTCAAAATAACCTAGCTGGTGCCTACTATAACAGAATCAACGGTTCGCGGGCTGATAATCTCGAAAGGGCGATCGAGTTTGTTCAGGCTGCTTTAACAGTTCGTACCTTTGAGGATTTCCCCGAACAATGGGCAACCACTCAACATAGCCTAGCCCTTGCCTACAGTGACAGAATCAACGGTTCGCGGGCTGATAATCTCGAAAGGGCAATCGAGTTTTATCGGGCTGCTTTAACAATCAGAACTCGTGAGGCTTTCCCACAAAATTATACAGAAACCTTATTTAATTTAGGTAATCTTTACCAAAGCAACCAGCAATGGCAACTAGCCTATGATAATTACGCCCTAGCGATTGAAACAGTAGAAATTTTACGGGGTGAGGAATCTGGGGATAAAAACAAACAGAAATTAGCCGAAGAATGGAATCAACTTTATCTTGGCATGGTAGAAGTTTGCATCGAACTGAAACGCTACACCGAAGCTGTGGAATATGCGGAACGTTCCAAGGCGCAAAACTTAATCGAGTTGCTATCAGTAAAAGATTTGTATCCCCAAGGAGAAATACCTCCCGAAGTGCGCCAAGAGTTGCAACAGTTAAGGCTGAGAATTGCTGAGGAAAATCAACGGTTAAAACAAGCTGAAGAGAAAAACTACGACACCATCAACGAACTTCGCCAAGATTTAGCAGCAAAATATCCCTATACACCTCTCAAATTTGGTGAGATTCAGCAGCTAGCAGGTGAAAAAACAGTAATTGTTGAATGGTACATTTTGGGCGATAGTTTTTGTGCTTTCACCCTCACCAATAACAACTCCCAACCACAATTTTTATCATTTAATGAATCAGATTTAGACAAGCTAACTGATTGGACAAATGAATATTTAGGAGATTATGACAGCAACACCCAACAATGGCAAAACAGCCTCGGAACCAAACTAGCAAACCTCGCGCAAATTCTCCACATTGATGAAATACTCGCAGCCATTCCCGAAACTTGCGATAAACTAATCCTGATTCCCCACCGCTACCTGCATTTATTCCCAATTCACGCCCTCCCTGTCAGCGGGGAAATTTGGCAGCGCTTTCATCGCGACAACGAAAATTGCCCTCTAAATCCATCCCTGTCTCGTTGACTGTTTCGACAATGGAGTTTCCTACGCCCCCAGTTGTCAACTATTGCACCAAGTCCAAAAATACAAACGTGGTAAATTCGCTCAATTCTTCGCCATTCAAAACCCCACAGATGACTTGATGGCAGCCGACATGGAAGTAGAAACTATCAAAAATATTTTCTCCAACCCAGAAATTTTCAGCAAAGAAAATGCCAAAAAAGGCAAACAATCAGAGTCAACATTAGAAATAGCCGAAAAAGTCGCCGACAGCCATCATCTGTTCTTTTCCTGTCACGGTTCCTTCGATCGCAACGAACCGCTAAAATCGGGTTTACAGCTATATGATGGTACTCTCACCCTAGAAGAAATCATCCGCTATTTCAACCTCAGTCAATGCAGCCTAGTCACCCTTTCCGCCTGCGAAACCGGACAAGTCCAACTCGACAACACCGACGAATACATTAGCCTCACCAGCGGTTTCCTACTAGCTGGTAGTCCCAGTTTATACGTCAGCCTGTGGTCAGTAAACTCCCTTTCTACAGCAATTTTACTGATCAAAACCTACGAAAACCTCTACCACCAACCCGGTAAATTTGCCCTAGCATTAAGCCAAGCCCAAATCTGGATGCGAGACACCGACATCCAAGGCTTCCTCGACTGGACAAACCAATGTCACCTCCTAGACACTGAGTGGCGAGAAATCTTACAATACTGCTTGGAAGAGGACAAAGCAACTCAAGGATTCTGTGCTAAAATCTATCAAAACCCCTATCATTGGGCCGGCTTCACTGCGGCTGGCAAAGGAGAGTAAAACATGACTAATAGCAGCAACAAAATAAAAATTTTCCTGCAACTAATTCAATCAGATTTCTTTTTTAACTTGAGATATGCCCTAGCTGCTCTCAAAGCTGAATTAACAGACAATGATGACAAGAATGTCGAACTAATTGAAAATTGGCTGCAAGATAAGCCAACAATAAAGCTTCAATACAGGGCTAACGTGATGAGATTTGAGGAAGTTAAATTAGGCAATCAAGGGCAATCAGCCACTAAGCCGGGACAGCAAGGTCAAAGTTTGAAAGAAACCCTAGAAAATCTTATGATAGCTACCGAAAAACCTCCTGAACCCAATCAAGATACGCCGTCTTCTCCATGAAAAATTTTAGTATCAGTGTTTGTTATTTCCATCTCAATCAGACTTTAGCTGAACCTCCCGATCGAGTTTCACCTACAGCCGATTTTATTTGGGGAAATCTGATAAAACTAAGTGAAAAACTGCCTTTCAGTGAACTGAAAGATTTTAAATCTCAATTAGTTTGCTACGAATTTGATGAAGCATCCCAGGCTTTAAAACATCAGACAAAAGCCTTAAATTTAATCAATCAATGGCTAACCAAAGAACAACAGCCGATTGCACTTACTGCGATTCACAAAAATCAATTAGCGATTAGCGGGGATCTGCAACCCTTTCTATGGCATGATACCTACGCTTTCGATCTAACTTTATCTCCGGCCGATAATGACCGAGATATCGCAGCAGCAGAAATCGATTTATTTGAACCTAGCAGCCTTTTCTTAGAATGTTCGGAAAACACTCTCGGTGAAACGATCTGGCTTTACGGACAAACAGAAATACCTGATACAGAATGTCAAGGCGTAGCTGATGAATTAGTGATAAATCTGCTAAAAAGCACTAACTTTACATTTGGATTAGTCGCTCAAGGTAACTTGCTCAAAGTTCCCCTATTTGAATATGAAATTAGCCAACCCAATAAACCCAATAAACTCTATCGGATTTTAGTTTGGATCAACAATCAAGGGATATCTCCAGATGTAACCTCTGTTTATGACCCTTTATTTAACTCACTCTTGACTCGCCACAAAATTGAATATGTTTACCAACAAGCGCAAGAAAGTTATATTGCAGCCAGAAAAGCTTACAGCGAACTAGAAGCAAAGATTAAACAATTCAAGCAAGATAAGCCCTTAGAAGAACTGCAAAAACTTCTCGAATCAATGCCAGAACTATCTATGCAGTATCAACGGCAACTGCGAAATCTGCAAGGGCATTATACCACAATCAAAACCAATCAGCTCAACTATCAAACTTACTTACAAAAATTCTGGCAACCGGGCGATATTCCCAGTTGGCGAGAGTTTGGCGAAAATACCTGCAAGCGCGATCTCGACCAAATAGAAACCTACCTCAGTTATATCCAGCCGGGTAAAGACTTGATCGGCGAATTTATCAATACATTGCGGGGTTTGGTGGAAATAGAACAAGCCAAGTCCGATCGCCAACTGCAACAAACTTTACAGGATAAAGAGGAAAAAGAAAAAGAGCGCGATCGCAATTTACAAAATACGATTCAAGCAGTCGGTACCGGCATCGGTGTCGGAGTCGGCTTTGCCGGAATCGTAGCAGCCGGCTACCCCTTAATCGAAAAACCTTGGGATTTTCCTTCTCCCCAACATCCTCTGCTACCGCCGCATCCCTTCATTATTGCCGTTGTACTTAGTTGTTTATCCGGTGGAGGCTTGGGATGGTTGGCTTGGTTTTTCACTAAACGCCATCTCAATAGTAAATCATCAGATCAGCAGACAAGTTTACCTAGTCCCCAAAATCAACTTCCCTCGGATGGGTAATCGCCCTCTGCTTTCTTTGTTAATTACATTTTCGCAGTCATATTCTCGCGACTTACTGATAAATCTGTTTACTCTTTGACAACTTCCATTAATTCCTCAATCAAAACATCGAGGGTGCGAGCTATCTTTTGAATGGATGTGATATCAACCGTTGCTAGTCCTTCCGAGCGAGCATAGTGCCTGACTGTGCTGTACGGAACCTCGGATCGATCGGCAACATCCTTTAGCGTCCATCCTTTTTCATCAGCCAACTCTCGGATTCGGAACCTAACTAACCCCATTCTACTTGACAAACGATAAGTATCTATCGTTTAATATTTGTAATCACAAAGACGATCGCCCTCAGACCTGATAAATCAAGGGCAATCGCCTCTCTAACCATCCACTTTCGTGGAAAGGATTTTCCTATGATACCAAAAGAACTCACTTATCGCGATCGACTTAAACCTTGGTGTATAATTCGCCAACTCCCAAACTGTCAGCGGTTAACAGTCGCCCGTTTTAGTCGTCGCCCCGATGCCGAATCTTACTTGAATGCACTGCGTCGCTTAATGCCCGCAGTCCCACATACAATTGTTTTCGTAAATGCGCTGTGCGTAAATGAACTCAGCGTGTCCATACAAACACAATTGTCGATCGACAGTTAAAGAATGCTTAGTTCGATCGAGTTTTCGAGAATCCGATCTAAAACTCGATCGACTTTCTAGAAAAACCACTCAATATAAAACAACTGCCAACAGCCAAAACCGTCAACAGTTGTTTTATATATTCAATGCGGATGGCGAGACTCGAACTCGCAAGGACATATTGCCACACGCACCTCAAGCGTGCGCGTATACCAATTCCGCCACATCCGCTCTTTCTAGCAATCTCCTGGATTTTTGCGTTACGAGTTAAAGATTCACAGGTTGAGGTTCCTGACATTTAACTTGTGACTTGCCCTTTGAGACCGCCGATTTACAATCATAGCACCACTACCAGCAAAATGTAAAATAAATTTTTGTGAACAATTTCTGGAAAACGATTATCCAGAACATACCGAAAGGCATTATTGTACAGAATATTGAGTGAATTAAGCAGCGAAGATGGGGTTCTCGAAAATTTTAATCGCTAATCGGGGAGAAATAGCTCTCCGCATATTGCGGACCTGCGAGGAAATGGGGATTGCCACGGTCGCCGTACACTCCACCGTAGATAAACACGCCCTGCACGTCCAGTTGGCAGACGAAGCCGTTTGCATCGGCCCCCCCACCAGCAGCAAAAGCTATTTAAACATCCCCAACATCATCGCGGCAGCCCTGACACGCAACGCCGCAGCCATTCACCCCGGTTACGGCTTCCTCGCCGAAAACGCCCGATTTGCCGAAATCTGCGCCGACCATCAAATTACCTTCATCGGCCCGTCTCCGGCAGCAATGCGGGCGATGGGCGACAAATCCACCGCCAAAGAAACTATGCAGCGGGTGAAAGTCCCCACAGTTCCCGGTAGCGAAGGATTGCTGGCGGACGATCGCGAAGCTTTGTCGATCGCCCGCGACATCGGCTATCCTGTGATGATCAAAGCCACAGCCGGCGGTGGTGGTCGGGGGATGAGGCTAGTGAGAGAAGCATCCGAACTCCCCAAACTATTCTCCGCAGCCCAAGGCGAAGCCGATGCAGCCTTCGGCAACCCCGGACTTTACCTCGAAAAATTCATCGAAAGACCCCGCCACATCGAAATCCAAATCCTCGCCGACAACTACGGTAACGTCATCCACCTCGGCGAGAGAGATTGTTCGATTCAGCGCCGACACCAGAAACTCCTCGAAGAAGCCCCCAGCCCAGCCCTCACCCAGAAACTGCGAGATCAAATGGGTCACGCCGCCGTCGCCGCCGCCAAATCCATCAACTACACGGGTGCGGGCACTGTCGAATTTCTGCTTGACAAATCGGGCAAGTTCTACTTCATGGAAATGAACACGCGCATCCAAGTAGAACATCCCGTCACCGAGATGATTACAGGTCTCGACTTGATAGCCGAACAAATTAGGATCGCCCAAGGAGAAAAACTGCAAATCAAGCAAAACCAAGTAATTCTCAACGGCCACGCGATCGAGTGCCGCATCAATGCCGAAGACCCCGATCGCAACTTCCGCCCTCACCCCGGCATAATCAGCGGTTATTTGCCTCCCGGTGGCCCCGGCGTGCGGATGGACTCTCACGTCTACACCGATTACGAAATACCGGCTTACTACGATTCTTTAATCGGTAAAATAATTGTATGGGGGCGCGATCGACCGACCGCCATCTGCCGGATGAAGCGGGCATTGCGGGAATGCGCCATCACCGGTGTCCCCACCACCCTGGGCTTCCACCAAAAAATCCTCGATTCCCCCGAGTTTCTCAGTGGCGAAGTTTACACCAATTTCGTCGAACAGTTCTTGAACCAAAACAGTCATTAGTCAATCGGTTTTGGATTTGGGATTTGGGATTTTGGATTGAACAATTGAAGAAAGCAACCCCACGGATCAATCCGGGGGTTTTTACCCAAACTGCTTTCAGTCAACCGTCAACAGTCAACAGTCAACAGTCAACCGTCAACCGTCAACCGCCAACTCTTACATCATCATCGTCAGTAGCCCTTGCTGACCGAGAATCATTTCTCGCAGCAAGCTACAGATACCCACCCAAATAATCGGCGTAATGTCCACCCCGCCGATCGGCGGTACAATCTTTCTAGTTACGGCTAAAAAAGGTTCCGTCGGCCAAGCAATCAGACTCAACGGCAACTTGCTCAGGTTCACCTCGGGATACCAAGTCAGGACGATCCGAAAAATAAACAGCAAGGTCATCACGACTAGGACAGAGCCCAGAATCCAACTTGCAACGGTAATACCAGTCATGGGTCTTATCTCGAAATTTTAAGTTTTGTTAAGTCTGCTATTCATAATTTTAACCGTTTCACAGGTGCGATCGAAAGTATAAAATTAATAAAAATCAAATTGTTGTAACAAAGGCTTTGAATCTATGACTCCTTCTCTCGCGAACTTTTTGTACAGCCTGCTGATCGGCGTGACAGTGGTAGTGATTCCAGCAACGATCGCCCTGATCTTCATCAGCCAAAAAGACAAAATCAAGCGCACCTAAAAAGTCAGCGGGTTTCTAAGTCCGGCGCTGCAAGTATATTGTGGGCTACAAGTCGGGCATTTCCCCGATCCGAGAAACCTCGGCTGCCAGCAACTGTCAAGGCAAAACCTTCAGTTGACTGCCAAGCTGAGGTTTTTTCCCGTTAAACTCATTATTATACTCACTTCCCAAGCTGAAACCCTGACCGGACGCTGCCCCAGAAAGCACAGTCGGGCTGACAGACTTAATGATAGATGTAAAATCTAACTCGTTAACATAGGAAAGACATAGGAGATAGGCTAATGGTCAATTTAGGATTGAACTGGAGCAGCCTGTTAGGGATTATCCTAGCAGTAGCAGGGGCAGGACTGTATTTTCTGCGATCGTGGCGTCCAAAACTAGCCCGAGACCACGATATTTTTTTTGCAGCCGTCGGCCTGCTGTGCGGCGGTATTCTGTTATTTCAAGGATGGCGGCTTGACCCAATTTTGGCATTCGGTCAATTTCTGCTGGCAGGTTCCGCCATATTTTTTGCAGCAGAAAGCATTAAGCTGCGAGGAGCGACCACAGCCCAAGCCAAAAGTCGCGCCCAATACATAGATGAAGACCGACCGGTCAGCAACGCCTACGGTTACGACGGCTACGATGCCGACATGGAACAGCTAGAACCAGAGGAAGACTATCCGCAGCGTCCCCGGATCAGAGGCAGCCAAGACTACCGTTCCTCTCGGGAAGCCTACGACGACGAACCCCGCCGCCGCCCCTCGAATCGCAACGGCAGCGTTAACACCGGACGGCCCGACTCGCCCGATCGAGCCTCGCGCAAACGTCCCTCTCGCCCAGAAGCCCCGCCTGCCCAAGAGTCTGACAACTGGGACGTTTCAGACAACCCCGAAGAAAGACCGACCCGCAGCCGCAGCAGTCGCCCCCCTGCTTCGGAAAACCGCAGTTCCGATACGCCGCCGAGAACCAAAAAACCCCGTCCTACGGAATCATCCAGGTCTCGCCCCAGCAACCGCGACGTGGAAGCACCCCCGTCAGACTACGTGGAGTATCGACCTGTAGAATACCCGGAAGACCAACCGGATAATTCCCCCAGTTTCGACAAATAGGCAAACACTAAGTAGATGGGTGAAACTCAACATTTCTCGTACCCGCAGGCAAAAAAATCAGTTGCGTTTATTGATGCCCATCTACTTATTCTCAGATATGAAAGTGCTCAAAAAGACTGTAAATTGCGAGGGTGAAACCCCAGCCAAACATAGATATATACAAATAAAAGCTAATTTTATTCAAAAATTATTTTGACATACCTAATCTGTGGAACTAATCGACAGCATAATAATCTAAATATAAAATCCCCAATCTTAAATCAGCAAGATGCCATTACTCGAAATAGGAGATCCGGCTCCCTGGTTTTCCGTTCCTTCTACAAATAACCCCTTATTTCATTTCCCGACTGTTGGCGGCCGGCGAGTCGTGCTGTTTTTCTTTGCCAGCGCAGCTTTTGAACAAATCCAAGTTATCCTCAAAAGCTTTCAAGAGCTTTCAGAAGAATTCCAAAGCTTGCAAGTAGCGCGGTTCGGAGTGAGCGTTGACCCAGCAGACAAAGAACTAAACAGACCGACAACAATTGCTCCGTCATTCCTGTTTTTCTGGGACTTACACAAACAAGTCAGTCAGCAGTATGGTGTTTGCCGAGATGTCGAACAAAATGGAGTTGCCGGAGTTCACTATGCACCCCAAACTTTTGTTCTCAACGAAAACCTTCAGGTAATTAATATTTTGCCGATGGGTGAACCGCACCAACACGCCCAGCAAGTATTAGATTTTATTCAAACTTTGCCCCCAATTGAGGAAGCCCGAGCAGCCACTCGCCACGCCCCGGTGTTGGTAATTCCTAACGTTTTGGACAAAGCATCTTGCCGCAGTTTGATCGATATGTACAAAACTCACGGTGGAAGTCCTTCGGGCTTTATGAGGCAAATAGGCGGGAAAACAGTGGGTCTGCACGACGACACTTTCAAGAAGCGCCGAGATTTCTTTATTCAAGACGAGGATTTCCAGCGACAATTGAGTGCGATTATTCTGCGCCGGGTGCTGCCGGAAGTAGAAAAAGCTTTTCAGTTTACAATCACCAGGTTTGAGCGGTATTTGGTGGGCTGTTACGATGCTGACAGCGGCGGTTATTTTCGGCCACACCGCGACAACACTAGCAAAGCTACGCTGCACCGCAGGTTTGCGATGACGCTAAACTTGAATGTGGGAGAGTACACGGGGGGATTTTTACGGTTTCCAGAGTACGCGCCGCACGGTTATAAAGGTGATTCTGGCACGGCGATTATTTTTTCGTGTTCTTTGCTGCATGAAGCGACGCCGGTGATTAGCGGCCAGCGTTTTGCTTTGCTGTCTTTTTTCTACGGCAATGAGGATGCTGCGGTACGACAAACTAATTTTAAGTATTTAGCTGCTGATTCAGATTCCCGAATTGGAGAACCGGCGTAAGGAATGTCACTACCGTGGTGCAAGTCCTAAAATAATTACAAAAGGTAGTTAGCGGTTAGCCACAAAACCTAATTTCTAGCTACCGATCGCTAAATACTAAATCGATCGCCATGAATTTCACACTTCTAAGTTTAGCAGTATCGGGAATTTTAACGGTTGGGGTTGCAGCCAGCGCCAGTGCGGTTGTTACGAGCTCTCCTGTGCGGCAATCAGCAGATTTAACGGCATTTAATGCGGTGCATTCCCAGGGTGCGATCGCCCAAACAGTCGAAGAACAAACCAATATTCGAGTCTACGAAAAGGCTAGTCCGGCGGTTGTTACAGTCGATACAGATAAATCTAACGGCAGTGGCACAATTATCAGCCCCGACGGCATGGTGTTAACGAACGCCCACGTTGTTTCGGCAGGCGGTACCGTCAATATCATTTTGTCAGACGGTACAAAACTTGTCGCCGATGTCGTCGGATTCGGCGAAGACGGTCTAGACTTAGCCGTGGTGAAGATTCGCGATCAAAACAATTTGCCCACTATTCCTTTAGCCCGTCCCGGTTTGGTGAAAGTCGGGCAACAAGCATTTGCGATCGGGAATCCCTTCGGTCAATTTCAAGGTACTTTGACAGTCGGAATCGTCAGCCGCATCGACCAGCAGCGGGGCTTAATTCAAACTGACGCTGCCATCAATCCCGGCAATTCAGGAGGCCCTCTGCTCAACAGTTCAGGAGAATTAATCGGCGTCAATACTTCTATTTTTACTCGCGGTCGGGGCGGTGGCAGTATCGGTATCGGTTTTGCAATTTCCGCAGACAAAGTACCAGCTTTCCTGACAGCGGTACGAGAAGGGCGAGCTCCCCGGGTGGCTCAAGCCCGATCGCCCTTTGGTGGCAACAAATCACCTCAAAAAGTTGCGTTAAACGGGCCCGCCGTCAGCGGCCTCCTCACCGACAAGTCTAGCGTTCTGCCCACCGACAACAGCTTTTTTGATCTCTACTCGTTTGAGGGAAAAGCGGGCCAGCAAATCACAATAGAAATGAAAAGTCAAGAAATTGACCCTTATTTAATTTTGCTCGGGCCCAACCAGCGCGAAATCGCCCAAGACGATGACGGGGCCGGCAGTAAAGACGCCAGAATTACAGTCAGGCTGCCAGCAGACGGGACTTACACGTTAGTGGCAAATTCCTACCAAGCTAAGCAGTCAGGGGCTTATACGTTAGAACTGAAAGCGAGTGCTCCTACCGCGCCTTCTCGGGCGATTTTGCAAGAAGAAGGCGCTTTAGTCGCAGGCGGCCCAGTATTGCCGTCTGACAACAGTCTGTATCGAGAGTATACTTTTGAAGGTCGATCGGGTCAGTCTGTAGCCATTTCCCTCGAAAGTACAGATTTCGATCCCTATGTGGCTATCTTTGACCCTAACGGCCGATTAGTGGCAGAAAATGACGATGAGAGCGATTCGACTAAAAATGCGTTTCTGACCGTTACTTTGCCCGCTACGGGTCGCTATCGCGTAATTGTCAATGCTTACGATGCTTCGGGCCGGGGTCGTTACACTCTAACTGTCCGGTGAAAATTGGGCATGGGGCGTGGGGCATTGGCCAAACAGGGCATTGGCCAAACAGGGCATTGGTAGCACCTAACCAATAATCCATGACTACTGACTACTGACTACTGACTTCTTCCTTCCTTCTTCGTTGCAAACCGAGGTAATTCATGCGTCAAGTTAGATTTTGGGCGATCGCGCCAATTGCTCTACTAGCTACTTTTTCTGGCAAGCCGACTGTCTCGCCGCTAGTTTCAAATTTAGGTGGAGTTGCTAACAGTAGTTCCCCCCTCATTTCAGGAGAAATTCCTCAAAATTTACCTAACGCGAAGCCTGCTAGCAAGGGGGTTTTAGCTCAAGCAAGCCCCAACCCGTCGCCATCACCACAAAGTTCGCCAACTCAGAGTCCAACTGTAGAACCTCCGCCGAGTCCTGATGCGGGTTCATCTAAAGTCATCTTAGAGCAAAACGGAGAACTCAGCCCTGCTAAGTCTTCTGTACTGCCCTCTGACAGCAGTTTGTACGACGAGTATACCTTTGAAGGCACTCAGGGTCAGAAAGTGGTTGTTACCGTAGAAAGTACCGAGTTTGATACTTATCTCGCTATTTTCAACTCCCAGGGCGAGCTACTAGCAGAAAATGATGATGCGACGCAACAAAATTCCAATTCAGAGCTTACTGTTACCTTGTCTGCGAACGGTCGCTATCGCGTCATTGTCAATGCTTACGATCCGCCTCCAAAAGGTAGAGGCAAGTACAGTTTGACCGTCCGTGAAACAACGGGAAATTAGTTTGAACGAAACTTCGGAGTCAGGGCACGGCATTGCCGTGTCCCTATAATTCCAGGACGATCGCACTACAAGCAACTGCGATCGACTTTGGTAAATTCATATGTTTCTATGTAGGGCTTGCTGAATCAGTGTCAAAAGGTTACACCAAAAGGGTTAAGAGAGGGTACAAGCGAGTTAGGTGCAAGATAAACAGGTAAAATAGCACAAAACCCTTGCATCACCACCTGCAATCGTGTACCGAAAAGTTGAGCTGGCCCCACAACCCCCATCCGAGTTTGAACTGCCCTTCGGAGGCAGCTTGTCACGAGATAACCGTTGGGTCAAAATGACCCAAGTAATCCCGTGGTCAGAATTTGAAGCAGAATATGCTAAAAACTTCCCCACAGAAATGGGCTTAAGGGCTAAATCCTTTCGGATGGCATTGGGGGTATTGATCATTAAAGAGAAACTCGGAATTAGCGATCGTCCAAGAGTAGAACAAATTCGCAAAAACCCATATCTACAATACTTTATCGGTCAATCAACCTACAGTAATGAACTACCCTTTGACCCATCACTATTAGTTCACTTTTGGCAACGAATCAGTGGGAACTTAATTAATAAAGTGAACGAAAAAATGGTCAAAAAAATGCGTGAAACCACCTCAGTTAAAACCGAAAAAAAAGGATTCGGACGCAAAAAATGAGTTACCCAATCAAGGAAAATTAATCATAGATGCAACCTGTACCCCAGCCGACATTAGCTATCCGACCGACTTAGGAATATTAAATCGAGCCAGAGTTCATACCGAAAAAATCATCGACATTCTCTATAAGTCTCTCAAAGAAAAAATCAATAACAAACCCAGAACCTACCGGAAAATAGCCAGAAAAGACTACTTAGCAGTAGCAAAACAAAAACGTCCCACCCGGAACAAAAAAAGACAAGCAATTAAGAAACAACTGCAATATATCAAAAGAAACCGGGATCTTATTGAACAGCTAATCGAGTCAGGTGCTCCCTAGAAAATCTGAATAAAAAGCAATATAAAACCTTGTTAGTTGTAGCTGAGGTTTATAGTCAACAGCTCTGGTTATTTGAAAATAACAAACAGAGCATAGAGGATAGAATAGTAAGTTTAAGCCAACCCCATATCCGTCCCATTGTTAGAAGAAAAGCGGGGAAACCAGTAGAGTTTGGAGCTAAACTATCAGCGAGTTGCTTTGAAGGATATGTATTTTTAGACCGGATGAGTTGGGATAACTTTAACGAATCGGGAGACTTAAAAGCCCAAATAGAAGCGTATTATGCCTTCACAGGATACTATCCAGAATCAGTCCATGCAGATCGCATTTATCGAAATCGAGAAAACCGAGCATTGTGTAAAGAAAGAGGAATTAGAATTAGTGAACCGCCTTTAGGAAGACCTCCAGCTAATGTGAGCAAAGAAACCAAAAAACAAGCCTGAGAAGATGAAAGAATTAGAAATGCGATTGAAGGAAAATTTGGACAAGGAAAACGAAGATTCAGCTTGAATCGGGTCATGGCAAAACTTGATAATACTTTTGGTACAGCTATTGCTATTACTTTTTTAGTAAGCTGTTGTACCTTTAAATAGGGTATAATAAAAAAGGAGTTTAGTAAATCTATACAAGAATGCCAGCTAAAAACCATCTCAATCCCCAACAAATAGAGAAACTACAAAAAGCCTTAAGAGAAGAAGAAAAGGCAAATATCAGAGAAAAAATTCTGATTTTATTATTACTTAATGACGGCAAAACACAATCTAAAATCGCTGATTTTTTGGGTTGTTTAGTCAACAAAGTATCTTATTGGTGTATGAAGGGAGACCCCGACAATCTAGAAAGTCTAATAGATGAAAGGATGAAGGAAAATCACAAAAAAGCCACAGATAAATATATAGATATGTTATTATAGGCCATAGAAAAAGAGCCTCAATAATTAGGATATAATTTTGGACGATGGACAGCGGAGAGATTAGCAACATACTTAGAAGAATCCACAGGAATAAAATTAAGTGGAGGACAAGTTCGGAGGATATTAAAGCAAAAAAAGTATGTTTACATCTGGGCCAAGTATAGCCTGGAGTCGAAGAGAAATCCCGAAAAAAGAACAGCGTTTAAAATAAAGATAGCCGAATATTTAAAAATAGAAAAAGAATAGCCAGAACGTTTACAGGTATGGTTTTTGGACGAGAGTGGATTTAGTTTAAGAGTGACCCGAAGAAAGAACTGGTGTAAAAAAGGCAGCCGAAAAAAAGTCCGAGGAGACCGGAGAAAAGGCAGAGTTAATGTAATGGGAGGAGTGAGAAATTCCGATAAAAAGAGGTGGGTAGAGTTCCTCAAGAAAGGCAATTTATATAATTTTTATCAAGTGCTAAAACTGTTTCATGAAGAGCTAATTAATGAATGGATGTCAGCAGGTAATCAAGCCTCAGAATTTGCGAAAAAAGGAGCCAAAATAGTAATTATCCTTGATAATGCTAGTTTTTACAAAAAACAAGAGTACCTGAAAATAATTGAAACAGAAATGCCTAACCGACCTTTAGAATTCCTCCCCGAATATAGCCCCGACTATAACTTAATTGAATTAGTATGGCATTCGGCTAAAGAATATATAGCCAATAGACTTTTTACATCTATTGAAGAGCTAGAGTATTTATTGCACCGCCTCTTAAATGAAGGGCAATTAATAATTAAATGGGGTCGCAAAATCAAAAACAAGGGTAATGCTTGTATCACAGTTTAAATGTGCAACAGCTTATTGTAAATAAAAGTTAAGTTTTCCAAACCACTACCATGCCCTTATTAAGAGCTAAGGGTCATTTAGCAGAAACTTAAAGGCTAAATCACTGAGAATGTACTAGCGGTTGCCACTTCAGATACATCAGAGTATAATGTTTTAAATCAGCAAAAACTGTTAGAAATAGAGCATTTAGCTGTTTTCCCCAAAGTAAGAACGGCTGTATCAAACCAGCATTCATAAATATCTAAAATTCTGATAGTCGTCTTGGGAGGCTTTTTTTACGCCTCACCGCTCATGCCTCCCACACTTCTAAAAGCTCAGAACTCGATCGCTCCAAAATCGATCTGTGACCAAGAAAATGGGATACAAGCCCCGTCCTTCTAGGACGGCTTTAATTAAGAATTGTGAGTAATCGCATTTGCGTTTAGCCAAACTTCTATAATTAGGATAGGAAGGACAGAGCAAATGTTTAACTTAACCTACGAATTTAAACTGAAACCAACAGCGGTGCAAACAGCCATGTTTGAAGATTGGCTAGAGCAATGCCGTCGCGTCTACAATTACGCGCTAGCTGAACGCAAACATTGGTTTCAATCTCGTAGCTGTCAAGTTAACGCTTGCTCTATCCGTTCTGAATTCATCATCCCTGCGGAAACAAAGCGACCGACTTACGCAAGTCAGTGCAAAAACTTAACCGCAGCCAGGGCAAACATTCCTGCTCTCGGTGCGGTTCAAGTCCACGTCTTGCAGCAAACATTGCGAAGGCTTGAGAAAGCATTTGTCAGTATGTGGGAACAGAAACACGGATTTCCGCGCTTTAAAAAAATTGGTGGAATGCGTTCTTTTGTGTTTCCAGAAATGGGCGTCAATCCAGTTCAAGGCGAGAGGGTGAAACTACCCAAGATTGGTTGGGTGAAATTCCATCAATCGCGTCCCATTCCTGATGGTGCAACAATCAAGCAAGCTCGAATTGTCAAGAAAGCTAGCGGTTGGTATGTAATGCTAACCCTGCAATGGGACGTTTCTGTACCGATGGTTATGCCTCACGGCGAAGCTTTGGGTATTGACGTTGGTCTAACTAATTTCATAGCGACTTCCAACGGTCTTCTAGTAAAGCGCCAAAAGTTTTTCGTTGATGCCGAACGCAAGCTTAAATTGCTGCAACAGCGCGTCAGTCGAAAGAAGTTAGGCTCGAATAACCGAAAAAAAGCTCAGAAGAAAGTTGCCAAGCTGCACGAATATATAGCCAACTGTCGCAAAGACTGGCACTGGAAACTAGCACACCAACTTTGCGAAGATGCAGGAATGATATTTGTTGAAGATTTGAACTTGATTGGTTTGTCTAGAGCAATGCTCGGTAAGCACTGTTTAGATGCTAGTTGGGGGCAATTCTTTACTATCTTGCAGCAAACCTGTTTTAAGCATGGTGTGTGTTTTCAGAAAGTAAGTGCTCATAAAACAAGTCAAATTTGTCCTAATTGTGGTGTGGAGACAGGCAAGAAAGAACTGTCGGAGCGAACCCATTCTTGTTCTAGCTGTGGGTATACAACAGACAGAGATGTTGCAGCAGCACAAGTAGTTTTAATTAGAGGGCTTGCAGCCGTAGGGCATACGGTCAAGATGCTTGGTGAGGGTAAATTCGTTGGAATCCCTGTGAACCAAGAATCCTCGTACCTGATAGTCGAGGAGTGTCAACATCGCTCTAAATCTTGCCTTCAAACCTCTGATGCCAGAGGATATACCCCGACACGGTAATAACCAGAGTGATGCCTCCTCCTACCCAAGCCAGCATAGGATTGTAACCGCTACGGCTGAGGGTCTGCATCCATAGATGGGTGCGATCGGAGGATATTAACCAATCTGCGACGACCGGAAAAAGATACATCAAAGATGCACCAACGATAAGCCAGCCCACCATAGAGGCGACCAGAAAGATAGTTTTGGCTGTAGATTGGCTACCCATGAGCAATTGCGGTAAAGAACTAACTTTGAGATTAGCAAAGGAGATGCGTTATGTCAGCACAGCTATGCGCTAATCGCGACCCCGACCAAAGAGACATTACCGATTTACTTGATGGGATGAAAGGAGCGATATGCTGGGGAAGCGGATGATTCGACGTGAAGGAGCGCTCACAATCTATGATTTCTCCGATGTTAAACATGAAGGAACGTTGGATGCGTAATGATTAATTATTACCCATGAATAAACTCAGCATTGACTCTGATAATAAAATATGCAATTGCAACAGCGACTGACTGAGATAGACCTGGATGCCTATTTTCAACGAATTGGCTATAGCGGTGACTCCTCGCCCAGGCTGACAACGTTACAGGCAATTCATCAGCGACATTCCCACACGATCGCCTTTGAAAACCTCAATTCACTCCTGAAACAACCTGTGAAGCTGGATTTAGCATCCTTGCAACAAAAACTAATCCACGAAGGACGGGGTGGCTATTGTTTTGAGCAAAACTCATTGTTGCGGGCTGTTTTGCTTGCTCTTGGCTTTGAGGTAACGAATCTAGCAGCCCGCGTGCTGTGGAATTTGCCATCCGGGACGATCGCACCTCGCAGTCATATGGTGCTGGGGGTCAATATTGATGGAGAGCCATACATTGCAGATGTGGGATTCGGAGGATTAACGCTTACCGCGCCGCTTGCTTTGATACCGGATATTGAACAACCTACATCCCATGAACCATTTCGATTGATTGCAACCGATCGCAGCTACATTATGCAAGCATATATCAAGCAGGAGTGGAAATCCCTTTACAAATTCGACCTTCAGGAGCAAGAATTACCCGATTATGAGGTGAGCAATTGGTATGTTTCAACTCATCCAAACTCGATTTTTGTTACTAATTTGATGGTGGCAAAACCGGATTCAAATTGTCGTTATGCCTTGTGGAATAATCAGCTTACGGTGCATTATTTGGATGGTCGAACAGAACACCGCGTCCTTTCAACGGTTGCAGAGTTACGGGCTACCCTTGAGAGTGTTTTTTGTCTCAACCTGGGAGCGATCGCCCAGATCGATCAGATGTTACAACCATTAATTGAGCGATCATGTGCGATGACCTAACGATTCTCTCGGTTAATGGTTAATTAATGTAACATACCATTCTTTCCTCGTTAATCTATTAGGGCTACAGCCGAGAGGTAGAGTCGAAGCTGTACCCATTAAAACCTCACCCCTAACTTATTCTATCCTTAATACGGCTTCACCCTAACCGAGAACTATTGACATGATTCCAGCGATTAAAAAAGTTTGGCTTTACACATTTTGCTTGTGTTTACTGACTCTTGGTTGCACGAGCGTTAACTCCTCCAGTAATAGAGAAGACGCTCCCAACACCGAGACAAGTGCGCCTCGCGGTATCACAATATCCAACGCCGATCGCACCAACGAATTACGCGATCGGATCGAACAAATTTCTCAAGCAGCGATCGGGCGTGTTGGAGTTACAGCCACAGTGCTAGAAACCGGAGAGTCAGTGAGTCTGAATGGAAATCAGCAATTTCCGATGCAAAGCGTTTACAAATTTCCTATTGCAATGGCTGTTCTGGCTCAAGTAGACCAAGGAAAACTGAAGCTAGACCAGAAAATTCGTGTTGAAGCCAGTGATGTCCTCCAGGGTAGTCGGATTCTCGACGAGAAATCGCAGGGAATGGAATTCAGTCTGGCTGAACTATTGAAGTACATGGTTTCTGAAAGTGATAATACGGCTTCTGATGTGCTGTTACGACAACTCGGAAAACCAATGATTGTCACGGAGTATTTGCGGGGTATTGGCGTAAACAATATCGTCGTTGCTAACACGGAGAAGGAGCTAGGGCAAGACACAGCAGTGCAGTATCGTAACTATGCAACACCTGATGCCACCATCGTTTTGTTGCGCGCCTTTCATGAGGGAAAAGGACTTTCCAAATCTAGTCGAGCTTTATTGCTGCAATTGATGACAGAGACAACTACAGGCCCAAAGCGCATTAAAGGACTGTTGCCTGATGGGACGGTTGTAGCTCACAAAACCGGTACTTCTTCTACTGTAAATGGAGTGACGGCTGCAACCAATGATGTTGGACTCGTGACGCTCCCCAATGGACGGCATCTGGCGATCGCTGTTTTTGTTTCAGACTCTAGAGCAAACGATGCGGTACGTGAGGAAGTCATCGCAAAAGTGGCGAAGGCAGCATGGGACGAATGGAGCAAATAGTTGCTGAAGGCGAAGGTGTTAACGGTGGATCGCTCTTTTTTATAGTGGAACTCATCAAGAACTTTTGTGATTCCTAAACCTTTGATACCGCTAGGCGTTGAGCACATTTTTAGTGATCAATGCCCTTCTACATAAAGTAACGCATTCTCTTTGCTCTGGTTTGTAGGGTTTCTCTGATAGGACGGACGGTTAGCGGGCTAGCCACTATGCCGCCAGCCCGCTACAAGATTCCGAAGTTTTGGAGAAGTTTTCCACTACCTTGATGCGGACTAGAACGATCGCTTTTAAGTAGTCAGACAGAATTAATTACACAAATACATAGTAAGTAGCTAGACAAAAATAATTACATAGTTTTCTCCAAATTTTTTCAGGATTTTTTCCACAGAGGTAACAAAAGTATCCCAATTCTTGTAAGCAGATATCTCAATCCATTCATACTTAATAAACCGCCATAAAATTTCAATTAAATTTAATTATGGAGAGTAAGAAGGCAACTCAAAGAGAGTAATATTACGTTGTTTCCACTCTTCAAGTTTGTCAACAATAGCATCACTGGTATGAATAGAAGCTTGATCAGTGACAATCACCGTTGGCTTATCTACGGTGGGGAAAAAAGCATCAATACAGGCAATAACCACATCTGAATTAATACTTTGAGATGAAATATAAGTTTCAAGATGGTTATTTCGATTCATAATTCCTAGTACATTCATTCGCTGACTACGACGACTAGGAATTGTTAAATATTCTCCGATTTCCTGCCAGCCATAGGGGACACAAGGAATCAAACAAAATCCCGTTTCATCCAAGTAATATAAATCAATTTTACCCTGCTCATCCAATTGCTTTAATTCTTCTAATTGCGCCTTTTTCTCTTGATATTCCTGGGCTGGAGGCGTTCCTGCAACTCCTTTTCGCATACGATGCCAACTCATATTTAGAGTTTTTAGTATTCTTTTAATTGTTTTTGTACTGGGAGTTATGCCCCAGGTCTCTTGAACTTTTTGGCTAACATTTTTTAATTGCCTTGGTTCTTGTTTAGCCCACTCTTTAATTTGGGCTTTCTGCGAAGAGTTAAATAGTGGCTTAGAACCTCTTCCTGGTTTATTATAAAGTCCTATCATTCCCTCTAATCCCCACCGATTGAACCAGTTATAGAGAGTCTTATAACTTATTTGAAAAATATTCATTAACTCTCCTTTTTTTACTCCTTGCGAAGCTAATATGAGGTAATGTGCACGCGTGACGTACCTAATGATGTCGGCTTTGGCGATAAATTCGCTGTAACAATTTAGACGAAAGAGGATTTATTTCCCTGATAAACATCATATGAAACAGTAATTAACTCATAATTTTGCCGGAAATATCATTATACTATGTATTTGTGTAAGCGTTGCTTGCCGAAGCCATCGCATCCCTCTTTAAAAACTGTCCGGAGTATTGTTAAATCATGCAAATTACGATCGACATTCCCGACAATCTACCTCTGACTGAAGCCGATGTGCGACTCGAACTCGCGATCGTACTTTATCAGCAACACAGCCTCCGTCTCGATCGAGCAGCTCAACTCGCTGCAATTGCTGTGGACGACTTCTACCAACTATTAATCGACCGCAATATCGTCACCCCGCCTGCCGATCCCGATGACGAACCCGCCGAACTCATCCTCGCCAGCCTCCGTACATCCCTCCAGCAAATTAAAGAAGGCAAATTACACCCTATTTCCGAACTGTGGGATGACATTGATGAATGACGGCACACCCCACATCCAGCTTGTCTTTTCCGATGAGTTCAAAACACGACTTCGCACCCTCATTAAACGCTACCGCAGCATCCGCACCGACCTACAACCCCTACTTGATGAACTCCTGTCTGGTAACTTCATCGGCGACCAAATCCCCGGCACTGGCTACACCATATTCAAAGTCCGCCTCAAAAACAGCGACATCCAAAAGGGCAAAAGTGGTGGATACCGAGTGATCTATCAACTCAGGGGCGATACCTACATCTTACTCGTCGTTATCTACTCCAAGTCAGACCAAGATGACATCCCAGCTAATCAAATTTGAGACATTATCGATCGCCTTTGAAAAAATAACCAAATTCATAATAATGCTAGGACGATCGCACTACGAGCAACTGCGATCGACTTTGGTAAATTCATGTGTTATCTGCAATATAAGTTTGACGCTCTTGTATCTCTAATTTTTAGAGCTTAGTCATATCCCTTATTTTGGTCATATTCCTCATTTGGTGTTGCCGATCCCCACAGACAGATAGAAGAAGGCTCGATCGGGCAATTTCTGGGAGCGATCGGATTTCGGCGGAGGTCGAGAGCGGTCAATTTAGTCAAAGATTTTAACGGTTTGATGTCGCTGATTTTATTTTTGTACAGTTCGAGCTATGTCAGGTTAGTCAAGGATTCTAGTGGTTTGATGTCGCTGATGTCATTTCCGTTGAGGTCGAGCTGTTTCAGGTTAGTCAAGGATTCTAGTGGTTTGATGTCGCTGATGTCATTTCCGTTGAGGTCGAGCTGTTTCAGGTTAGTCAAGGATTCTAGTGGTTTGATGTCGCTGATGTTAGAGTAGCTGAGGTCTAATTTTGTCAGACTCAAAAGTTCTCGATAGGCCTCATCGCACTCAGTAGTCCTTGCTTTCTGCAACAGCACCTCAACAGTACGTTTAGCTTCAGGAATCAAATCAGCCCTTTCTCGACACCAATCAGCAAATGTTCGTCCGCTCTTGGACGATCGCGGTTCGGAGATTAAGCTATAGTAAGTCTATTTGAGTCGTGAATGTAGAACCACCTGAAACGTTTGTGATGATTGAATCCATTGTTTACAAATCAAATGGTTTTGCGATAGAAGGTTGATTTCCGCATGATGCTAGGACGATCGCACTACAAGCAACTACTATCCACTTTGGTAATTTCATATGTTTGTATGTCACTATAAATGTTATAATATTCTATTTTTAATTTGATAAACTGTATTTTAAATAACTCTTAAAAATCAAAAGGAAGCTGAAATATAGATAATTTTTCAGCTTCCATTTTTAATTAATTTTGATTAATTTAACGCAGACCCAGCCAGGTGAAAAAATCCTGGCGGGTGAAGAACTCTAGCAGCAAAAGTCCCACGAATCCCACCATCGCAAATCGGCCGTTGATTTGTTCTGCATAGGCATTCCACCCAAACGCTGGTTCTGGTTTTGGGGTATTTGGGGTTGTCGGTTTTGGGGATGGAGGAGTTTTAGCAGTCATTTAAAAGTTTTGAGTTTCGTGTTTTGAGTGATGATTTTTGGAAAGCTTTGCGATCGCACAACTTGTAATTTACCAGGAAAATGACAGCCGATCGCTAATCTGCGGACTTTTCTAAACTTTGAACCGATTCGATGAGATTTCGCACGGTTTCAGTACCTTCTGAAGGCTCAAAAAACAGCGGGAACTTGCCGCGAGCGATCATTCTCAAACCCAACGGGCCCAGACTCAGCAAACCTTTAACATCGCGGAAGTAGTTTCCTACTACTTCAATGCCAAATTTGCGCTCATCTATCCAGCCGCCTTCTTTGACGAGATCGATTAAAACTTTGCGGTGGCGGATCGATCGACTCGCTTGGTCGTCTTTGCGATCGAGAATCTCCTGTTTAATCTTACCAATTTGATCCATCGGTGCAACTTCCATCGGACAAACCGAGTTGCAGTAGTAACAGCGGGTGCATCCCCAGACGCCTGCGGTACCCTCGTTGTATTTTTCCAGTCGATTTTCGGTTTCGCTGTCGCGGGAGTCGGCGATCGTGCGGTAAGCTTTGGCGAGGGCGTGGGGGCCGACAAATTCCGGGTTAACTTCGCGGGCGTTGCACTCAGAATAGCACGCACCGCAGAGGATGCAGTTGCCGGTTTGGTCGAGTTTCGATCGCTCTTCTGGAGTTTGCAGAAATTCGCGTTCTGGAATTGCTCGCGAGGCCGTGCTGACATAGGGTTCAACTGCTTCTAGGTTGTCCCAAAAGCTGGTCATGTCAACAACCAAATCTTTAATGACCGGCATATTTCCCATTGGGGCGACGGTGATTTCTGGGATGAAATCGGTAGGCATTTCTGCTGAGCTGGAATCAGCTATTTTTTGCAGTCTTGCGAGTTCGCTGGCTACATTTTCTTTGCAAGCTAATGCCGATCGACCGTTAATTCGCATAGAACAACTGCCGCAAATTGTATTGCGGCAATTTTTGCGAAAAGCTAAAGTGCCGTCGTGTTCCCACTTAATACTGTTGAGGCAGTCGAGGATGGTATTGCTCTCTTCCACATCTAGGGTGTAAGTGTGAACCCGGGGAGCCTCGTTTTGATTTTGGCGCACTACATTAAAGCGGACTTTCATATTTTGAGTAAGGAATTTAGTGTCTATTTTAAGCTAATTTTTCGGACTCTCTAGAAAGCTCTTATTTTTTTAACAACTACCTAAAGTAAGAGATTTTAAAAAAATTTATTATTGTTTGATAAACATCAATAATTCTCAAGTTATAAATCCTAAATTGCCACTTTTTTAAGCGGATTTGTGAGCTATTAATTGGAGATAAAAGTAACTAATCGCTGCAATTTCGCTAGTTCGGAGGTGCGTGATGTCCAGCTTGTTTGTATTAACTTTCATGTTTTCCACACCGGCTTTTTGTCTGGGTCTGCTAAATCCTCAATGGGTGGGACTGGGAACTCGCAAGCGATCGGCTGCCTTGTACGGCGGCTTGATGGCAGTTTCGTTCGTTTTGCTTGGGGTGACAGCACCTAAGCCATTGCAAGCAGTTTCATCGGGGCTGCTGGCCTCAACTGAATGGCCAGAATTTAGGGTAAGCGCACCTTTGCGCTGAAGGTAGCTGGGTATGCATTTCACTTTTTTGGCAGCATTACAAGAAATTTTACCAGGACTTACGGCCAGTTGGGGCGAGAAACTTAGTTTTTTAAGAAAAATATTTGGTTCTACTCATTTACTGCAATTAAAAACCCCGGTTTATAGGCGTCGGAGTGCGATCGCGAACTGTAGGAAAAAATCGTGGTTTTAGTAAGGAGAAATACACTCAGAAACCGGATTGCAGCAGGGTCTGATGTCCAACGTTCTAGTTTACGTCGTAAATCATAGGGATTTGTGAGTTTGCCGGCGGATAAATAAGGAAGTTAACTTCTCAGGATTTACGCACAGGGATTAAAGAAATCGGGTTGTTTAAACAGATATCCTTCGTGCTTAACCTCGGATTTTGGTAAAAGAAACCCGATTTTTGCGTGCTGGATTACTTCTCTTGTTTACTGGTAAAAGTGGCTATGTTTAATTTTTTCGTCTTAAGCTTTCTATTATCGATCCCTGCCTTCTTTCTGGGTATTGTTAATCCGAAATGGGTGGCCGCACCAACCCGCAAGCGATCGATCGCGATGTACGGCGGGTTGATGGCGGCTTCGTTTGTGCTTGTTGGCGTCACCGTACCCCCTCCGTCTCAGGAAGTTTCAGTGGCGCTTACTGCCCCAAGCGATCCGCTAGTATCATCTCAAACCGCTAAGCCGTCACTGCTTTCGGCAGCGCCGACACCCAAGCCGGAGACTGTGAAAACGCCGACACCAACACCGAAACCTGCAATTTCTGCGAAGGTACCTGCACTTGCCAAACCAGAGTCCGATCGCAAATTGCCATCTTCAGTCAAATCTGTTGAACGAACCGCAGAGATTGCTCTTGATGCACAGCCGCCAAAGGAAGATACCAAGAAAGTTATTTACGAGTCTTCTAAACCCAAGGTTAAAAGTAGTGCCGATTTTCCGAGTTGCGTTAACTCGGATTGCAACTGTTCTGACTTTTCGAGTCAAGCCGAAGCGCAGCGAGTGTTAGAGGCATATCCGGGCGATCCGTTTAAGCTCGATCGCGATCAAGACTCGATCGCTTGCGAAACGCTAGATTAGATTTGCTCGGCCAACAGCCTCGGTTAATGATGAAGGCTTTTTTCGGTGATAGTACGAATTGAAGAACGCAAATTGATCGGCTAAAATTGTGTAATTGTTGAGCTTGCGGTGCGGGTGCAGCTATGACTTACAGCTTGAGAATTGTCGATTTGCCAACGAGTGAACGGCCACGGGAACGGCTGATGGCGGGCGGACCGAAAAGTTTGGCGACTGCAGAATTGATTGCGATTCTCCTGGGTACTGGTCAAGGACCCGGCAAACTTTCCGCCGTCGGGCTCGGACAGTATATTTTAAATCAGTTGAGTTTGCACCACCGCGATCCTCTGGCGGTGCTACGCAGTATTAGCGTTCAGGAGTTGACGCAGATTCACGGGATTGGCCCTGCTAAGGCAACTTCGATTTTGGCTGCGGTGGAGTTGGGGAAGCGGGTGTTTCAGTCGCGGCCGCCGGAAATGGCTGTGGTTGACTCTCCGCAAGCGGCGGCAGATGCCCTGAGTCAGGATTTAATGTGGCAGTCTCAGGAACGTTTTGCTGTGGTGCTGCTGGATGTGAAAAATCGGCTGCTGGGTACTCAGGTAATTACGATCGGCACAGCAACGGAAACTTTGGCTCACCCACGGGATATTTTTCGCGAGGTGATCCGCCAGGGGGCAACACGGGCGATTATCTCGCACAATCACCCCTCCGGGATTGTGGAACCAAGCCCGGAGGATATTGCTTTGACGCGACAGTTGCTGGCGGGAGCACAGTTTTTGTCGATTCCGCTGCTGGATCACTTGATTTTGGGGAATGGCGATTTTCGGAGCTTGCGACAGACGACGACGCTTTGGGACGAGTATCCCCAGGGCGATTGAACTCTTATACTTAACTAATTTCATTACTATCATTAGTTATTTGTATCTTTGGGCTCTCCGACGGCTGAATCAGCCTTTACAGCAGGCAAATTTTCCGGCTGGAGTCCCCCGCGAGAGGCTGTTTTGGCTGAATGTCGCTGCTGATACTTCGTTTCGACCACAAGTCGGTTAATGTAGTATAGGTAGGCTGAAGAGGTCGCTAATCCGATTTTTTTTGAGCATACTAAACTTATACTGAACCAGCACCTAAATACCCAGTTATTAAGAAATTATTAAATGGGATGTAAAATACACGGTGTGGTGATAGGAGGAGAACTGTGTTTCTGAGACTTGCAGAACAACACCGTAAATTCGTTCAAGATTTGGTAATGAACCTCCAAGCTTTAGCGATCGTGCTAGAGCATCGGGGTTATCTGGCATCCTGCTACACTTGCGGGGGTCAGATGAACAGTGCCTCATTTATGGTCAGTTTGACGGACAACCATCTGATTCGATTTTTAGTGTCAGATTACGGTATCACTTGGACTGAGATGCGGGACGACCGCGAACTCATGAAACTAGAAGGTGCAGAAGCGATTAATCAGTTACAAGAACTGGCAAATCTCGTAAAGTATCAAATCCAACCTTCGGAAGCTACTTTAGCGACGGCGCAGTGAGTGTAGCGATTGCACGGTTCCGAGGAAGGCGACGCAAGAAAGTGAGTGCTTGTCTGCTAAAACCGAATCCCCAGCGAGTTAGTCGAGAGGGTTCATTTAGGTACACAGCGATGGCTGCTCAACAGACAAGGGTGCTATCAGGCTGCCTTCAGACGGTTTAGCGCTCAGTCGATCGAAGTGAGCCTGGGCAGACGGCATACTTTATGCCAGAAGTCTCAAACTTGGAACCTCTAGTTTTTTTTCCAGAATTTGATTCTCCCTTGAGAGCGATTAGCAAAATGTAGAAGTGTGACTGCTCGTTGGCTGCGATGTTAATTTCTCCCTTTGGCATTCACAAGTCAAGGAATTGAAATTAACTTTAAGCAGGCAGGTATAATTTAACATCCAGAGTGAGGATGAGACTGTGAAGATTGGGCGAAGCGCAGACTGGGGGCTATGGCCTACGGGCGATTCAGGAGTCAACTGCAAAGCCAGTAAGGCTTAATTCCAGCCATTAGTCGTCTGGGCTTGATTGGAAAAATCTTCATTTGTCTAAAATTCCTTGTTTGGATACCCGCGAATTCCATGAGACTGTTGGCGAATCAATACTTTGTTTCCTTGGGGGCTTTAATCATGAACCGCAAAGATGTCAAGTACGCCAAAAAGGAAGAAGAAAGAGAAAGCAAGGATAGAAAAATTAATTGCGGCCAATTACCGGAAATCTAAAAGGGGTGCGACGGGAGCAAATGTGGGGTGTCACCCTTCACGGATTAGCCAACAGCATCATGATCTTCGCCCGGAGCTTAAATTGACACCAATTCCCTTGCGATCGCCCCACCAAAGTGTTGCCAACCTTCTACACACGTCCAAATTCCGGTTGCATCCGCAGTTGGGCCGACACTGGCAGATGCTCTGAACCGATTGCCGATAAAACCTTGGCTGATTTTGCCCCCCAGTGGTGAGAATACCAAACATAGTCAAGCCTCACCAGGGGAAAATTTAATTTCCAGTTTAACTGTTTAACCAGTAAACTCAGATCCCACCCGTGAGGAAAAGTAAAGCCAAAACCCAGTCCTGCTGTTCGGAAAGCATCTTGCATAACCGCTCTCAAATAATAGTAGTCTTGAGACTGGTCAGTCAGATTAAAGTCCCCGGCAGCAATAGTCGGCAGCGTTTCTTTCTGGAGTCGCCGCACTAAATCTTGAATTTGTGCCGGTCGGTCGCCGTAGTCGTAAACTGGGATTTTGAGAAAAGGCAAAATTTTATGCTGGCGAAACCACGGTGGGGTTGTTGAAATGTTATAAAGAACTACATCTTGCTGGTTCATGTCGATAACAGCTCGTTCCTGTGGTTCGTTCCCACCGGCTAGCTTTAACTTTTGGAAAGAGCGAATGGGATATCTGCTGAGAATCACATGGTATCCGCGCCCCAGATGGTGCGGGTATAATGCAGCCAACTTAGAGAATACTTCTTTGGCGTAATCCTCCTTAATTTCTTGCAAACAAATGAGGTCGGGTTTTTCTTCCTCAATTAGGTTGACCAAAGCTTGTGGGGATTTGTGATGCCAGCCGAGGTTGAGAGAAAAAACCTTGAGGGTTGGCTGGGAGTCACTGATGTTCGCCGGCTGGGGAGAAAAGTAGGTGACGTGTAGCCAACCCAGTAAACAGAGGCTAGCCACAGATGAAACAATCGCGAACCAGCGTTTCTTTATGAGAAAAAACCCTAGAATTGGCAGCAGGAAGATTGGCAAGAAAATCCAAGGAACAAAATCCCCCATCAACGCAACCGGCCACAACCTGTCCCAAAAGATCAGTCTCAGAATCAGATAGCCGCCAATCAGTGCGGAGTAAGCGTAGGCGAGCAGTTGAACAATTCGCTGCAAAAATCGGTAAGGCTTAATCATAGCGCCGTCTGCAATAGCATCCTCTTACTGGTGTGGGGACAAAAAACTGGATACTGCTGAGCTCAAATTAACTGAAATGGCCGCTCCCCTGCTGAGCCTAGGGAATACACTTCTCCTGTGTCCGGCTCTTTTATTTTATACAGACTTCTGGCTGGAAACAGTGATTGAAAATCCCGATCGATAATATTGCTATTTAGAGTAAGTTGTTGGTTAAACCAAAATTAGTGATCGCAAAGTTAGGAATCTCAAGCAAATTATAAATCTCAGCGAACTACTAGAACCCATCGCCAGTCAATTTCGCAGTCTAGGAATTCCCAAACCAATTACCCATTGGGGACACCCTGTAATGATGGGGATCGTGGTAGTGGCGATGGGCAGTTTTGTCGGGTATACGGGATGGCAGGGACGTTTGGCAACCGATAAAGATGTCGCACTCAAAAGTCGCTCGGATCACCGCAAGCTTGCACCGTGGATGTTTCTGTTTCTAGCTTTGGGCTATACAGGCGGCTTGCTGTCGCTGGTGATGCAGCACCAGCCTGTCATGGAAAGTCCGCATTTTTGGACGGGTTCGGCAGTGCTGGTTTTGCTGGCTATTGGCAGCTTGATTTCGCTAACGGGTTTTGGAGGCAATAAGCTGACACTGCGAGCAGTTCACGCTTATTTAGGCACGACAGCCCTTGCACTTATGGTGCTGCACGCGGCTTTCGGTTTAAAATTGGGGCTGTCTATTTAGAAGAGGAAGAGGAAGGGGAAGGAGAAGAGAAAGAACGTAAGGAAAGAAATTTTGCCATAACTTACGCACGGGTAGCCAGAAACCGATTTTTTTACCCCAATTCACGGCGTTTAGCCCTTTACTCGGGTTAAAAAACCCGGTTTCTTTGGTAAGGAGTGCATAAGTCCCGCATCGGTTTCCCTGAAATATTCCCCCTCTGAATTACTAATTAATGAATCAAGCAACGGGTGTCATTTTCTGCATTGCCTACATTTTGGGATTGATTTCTACAGCGGTTCCCTGGGGTAGATACGGGATATTTGCTTTGGGAATAGCGGTGGCGATCGCCCTGCCGAAATTGTTGCGAAAATTTACTAAAACTTCTGTCAAAGTTACTAAGAAAAGACGCAGCAGACAAAAAGAAAATGCTCTTGAAGAACCCTTAGATGCGAGGGAAGAATTGAGTTTGTTGGAGATGCTGCCGAGAGCGAAATGGGTGTGGGCAGTTGCGGGTTTGGTGGCATTTCTAGCTAGCGTTTATTTTGCAGTTCGATCGCCCCAACCGGCAATAGATGACATCAGCAAACTGATTCCGGCTGGCGGAAACACTCAAGAAGTGGCAGTGACAGTTCGCGGTAGAGTTGCCAGTACGCCTCGATTGACTCGATCGGGCCGAGCGCAATTTTGGCTAGAAACAGATTTAGTTAGCGAAATCAACGGCGGCGAGGGAGGAGCAGTCGTCAACCGCCCAGTATCCGGTAAACTCTACGTTACAGTGCCGCTGCTGCAAACAACGGGTTTGTACGCCGACAATACGATCGCAGTTGTGGGTTCCTTGTACAAACCGCAGCCGCCGTCGAATCCGGGGGCTTTTAATTTTCAAGCATATTTAGCCAGAGAAGGGGCTTTTGTAGGGCTCAAAGGGCGTCAAATCGACTGGAAGAGAGAAAAGGCGATCGCGGATGTAAATCGAGTTAACAGCCAAACGGCTGCTTTCTTGGAACCAAGCGGGATGCAGCCATCGAAAATTCAAGCGATGCGGCAGCGGATCGTGCGATCGCAACTATCACAGTTAAATGTTCCTGAAGGGCCCTTGATCAGTGCGATCGCCCTCGGCAAACAAGCAGTCGATTTACCTTACAACATCCGCGACTCTTTTGTGCAGGCTGGATTAGCCCACGCGATCGCAGCTTCCGGCACTCAAGTTTCGATGGTTTTGGCTTTAGTTCTAGCTTTAACCAGGCGTTTTTCCAAACAATTGCAATTTAGCTTTGGCGTCGGTGCTTTATTTTTGCTCGTGGGGCTAACTGGCTTTGAACCATCAGTATGCCGCGCCGCTTTGATGGGATTTGGAACACTATTTGCTTTGGTGCTGAGCCGCCAAGTTAAGCCGCTGGGATTGCTGTTAATTGCTGCTACTATTTTACTGCTGGTTAACCCTTTGTGGATTTGGGATTTAGGTTTCCAACTGAGTTTTTTGGCAACTTTAGGGTTAATCGTGACAACGCTGCCACTGATGGCAAAGTTGGACTGGATGCCGCCCGCGATCGCTTCGATTGTTGTGGTTCCGATAGCCGCTTCAGTTTGGGTGCTGCCGCTGTTACTTTATGTTTTTAGTGTGGTATCACCTTACAGCATTTTAGTTAATATTATTGCGGCTCCTTTGCTGTGGATTTTGAGTATTGGGGGGATGGTTAGCGCTTTAGCTGGATTGATTTTTCCGCCCGCTGGCAGTGTTTTAGCGCAACTGCTGGACTATCCGGCAAAGGGGTTAATTGCGATCGCGGAATATTTCTCGCAATTACCCGGTAATTCGGTAGCTGTCGGTCAAGTATCGGTGTTTCAGCTAATAGCGCTTTACAGTTTAATTGGCTGGGTTTGGATCGGGGGAAGAAAGGAGAAGGAAGAAGGAAGAAGGAAGAAGGAAGAGGCAAGAAGGAAGAAGGAAGAGGCAAGAAGGAAGAAGGGAGAAAGAAGCAAGAAGAATGGTAAAAGTAGAGTGGTTTCGCTGCCTAGTTTTTCATCTGCTTGGATTTTACCGCTGGCGCTGCTGGCGGGAATAAGTATCATAGTTTTGCCAGCTTGGCACGTTCAATCATCTTTATTTCAAGTTACTTTGCTGGCGACATCTGGTGAGCCTGTTTTAGTAATTCAAGATAGGGGAAAGGTGGCGCTAATTAATAGCGGTGATGAAAATACCGTAAGGTTTACAGTGTTGCCTTTTTTGCAGAAGCAAGGAGTTAATTCTGTGAATTTTGCGATCGCCACTCACGGTCATTTAGGTTTGAGCAGTGGTTGGGGAAAATTACTAGAACGCTTGCCAATTAAAACATTTTATGATAACAACGCTCCGAAACAAATTCATCGTGGCAACAATCAGGAATTTATAACGGCTGTGCAATCTCGCCAAGGCGTTTACTTTCCTTTAGAAACTAACAGTACAGTTGATCTGGGTTCGACGCGGTTGCAGTTGGTGAATGCGGAGATTCCGGTGGTAGAATTGCTGGTGGGCAATAGAACTTGGTTGCTCGTCGGTGAAATGACACCGGAAGCGCAAAAAAAATTGGCAGCAACGGGAACCTTGAAGCCGGCTCAAGTGCTGTGGTGGTCAGGAAAAGCCCTGACGGCTGAGTTATTAAGCGCGGTTGGGCCGCAAGTGGCGATCGCATCTGCTAACGAAATCGACCCAGAAACCGCCGCCCAACTGCGCCAAAGCAAAACCCAGATATTCTGGACAGGGCGCGACGGAGCCCTCCAGTGGACTCCAGCAGGGGGATTTAAGACCACTTTGGAATCTGAAGAAAATCAAACTTCTTTTTTATAATGATTTACAATGTGGCGCACTGTGCGGTAAAATACTTTTAGCTCACATCTCAAATCAATTGGAGAGGTGGCAGAGCGGTTGAATGCGGTAGACTCGAAATCTACTTTAGGGGTAACTCTAACGTGGGTTCAAATCCCACCCTCTCCGTACATCTCAGCGTCAAGCGTCAAGCGCGCACCTTATTAACCTAGGGTGCGCGCTGCGTATCATATTATTAAATTCAACTCCACAATCTCAGTAGCATGATAGCTGCTTTCATTTCGGTAAGGTAGAGGCTTAAAATCTCAAGGGAACTCTTAATTCCAAACCGGGTACAAAAAAAAGGAAGAAAGTTGGTAAAGCGGGCAGTTGCAAACCCCTGTCTCAATCACGAATAAGGTGCGGGCGGAGGATGGGGGAATTAGTCTATATTCTTTATTTCCCTAGTCCATAGTCGCTAGTTCCTAGCACGAAAACCCCTAGCCTGTTACTCGTTCCCCGTACCCAGTTTCCTGTTTCTTCTAATAACGTGGCTTGTAATTGCGAGGGAGCACTAATTGCGCTAGAGCCATACTACGAACTGCTCATACCGGAATAGAAATCACAAACTCCGAACCCTGTCCCAAGGAAGAATTCACCACTAATGTACCTCCATGTTTTTCCACAACAATTTGGTGGGCTATAGACAATCCTAATCCAGTTCCTTGACCCACAGACTTGGTTGTGAATAAGTGGTTAAAGATGTTTTCCTTGACTTCGGCTGACATCCCCACTCCATTATCCTTAATGCGAATCAAAACCTGATTCTTGGATTCGCTCAGAAGAGTGTGAACCGTAATTTGATTAGGTAGAGCTTTAATTTCACTAAAAGTGCGCTCCTTATTTGACTCCTCCAGAGCGTCAATGGCATTAGCCAGCACATTCATAAATACCTGGTTTAACTGTCCGGGAAAGCATTTTACTAAAGGCAAGTTACCATAATCTCTCACAACTTCAATGGCAGGGCGGAACTCGCTGGCTTTTAAACGGTGCTGGAGAATCAGCAGAGTGCTTTCGAGTCCATCGTGAATATTAAAAGAAACTGGTCGATCGCTATCTGCCCTCGAAAACGTTCTCAGACTCGTACTGATATTGCGGATGCGATCGACTCCCTCCTGCATCGAGCCAATCAATTTAGGCAAATCTTCTCGCAAATACTCCAAGTCTATATCCTCAATTTTTTCTTCAACTTTAGCTCCTGGCTTGGGAAAACTATCTTGATATACATCGATTAGCTCGAACAAATCTTGTAGGTATTCTTGAGCTGGTTGCAAGTTGCCGGCGATAAAGCCTACGGGATTGTTAATTTCGTGGGCTACACCTGCGACTAAATTTCCGAGAGCAGACATCTTCTCACCTTGTACCAACTGCAACTGCATCTGTTTGAGATTGTAAATAGACTGCTCTAGTTTTTGGGCATAATCCTGAGATTGTTGATAGAGTCGGGCGTTCTGTAAGGAAATTGCTGCTTGGGAGCACAGGATGTTGAGGATGGCGACGCGATCGCGCGTAAACGCCCCCGTTGTGAGATTATTCTCTAAATACAGAATCCCCATTACTTTGCGTTGATGGAGAATCGGAGTGCATAAAACGCTCTTGGGTTGGTTATCAATGATGTAAGGATCGCCAGCCCAGGTGGTTTGAGTGCTGGCACGATCGAATACCAAGATTTCTTTTGTACGTTTGACACGAGACTTAAAGCCAATTGACCGAACTGATAACCTGAATCAATATCTCCCACAACTCCACAAAGCAGAAAACCATAATTGGCGTAAGCAAAGGGAGAAACGGAAGCATTCCCATATTGGACGGATAATTGTACTTGTTTGCATACAGTCAAAGGCAACAGTGCAGGAGCAGCAAGGTATGCAGTAGCAAAGATACTTGATAAAAGTCTTATGGCGGCTAGTTTATAGGGTTCCCTCATTTGAGGCAGATCAATCAAATTTTCAATTCGCTTCTCGTTAAAAATTGCCGCAGTTTCGCCTAATGCCTGCCCAATATCAGACGGATTTGGCTCTGAGGGAAACTCTACACCCAACAGTTTTAAAACTTGTAGTCCCGTATTCAGCGCTTCCTGTAACTTATTTTGCGCCATACAAGCTTGCATCTGGACTTCATATACTTTCACTTTGTCCAGTAGCATTTTGGCACAGCTTTCCACGACTGATGCCAATTCTTCCATCCCGTCAAAGTCACCGCACAGATATGCAGCTTCTGCTGCTTCGGTATGCAGCCCTAATGTTAGTTCGTATTGATTTTGCCAACTATTTGCTGTCAGCAATTCTCTACCAAAATTGAAATATTCAACCGCAGCAGCATAAGCGGTAGCAGCTTTCGCTTTCTTTCCAGCAACCAGATTCAATTGTGCTAATTGCTCTTGTTCTGCTTCCTGGGTAATTAGCTCAACTCCCACATTCAAGTGGTTGACAATATCAAAAATTCTTTCTTCTCGATCGGCTTCTGGCGTATTCTTTAATAACAGTTGACCAATTTTTAAGTGAGTAGAACGCTTTTGGTCTTCAGGAATGAGGGAATAAGCAGCTTGTTGGACGCGATCGTGTAAAAAATTATATTTGGGTAATTGATCCTGGGTAATTAGTAATTGGTCAGGTTTCTTGACCTTAGAGATTACTGATTCGCTATTTCCCTCTGCTTGATAAAACTTATAAACTTCGCTAATGGGTAAAATTAGCCCGTCTTGTAGTGCCTTCCATAAAGCCGATGCGGTTTCTTATGGCGAATTTTCATCAACAATTGCTAATGTCGCCAAATCGAACTGATTGCCAATACAAGCAGCTAACTTTAAAACTTCCTGTGTCTGGACTGGCAACTTTCGCAGTTGCTGATCGCAAGAGCGAATACCACGATAAACTAGAGTTCGATTGCCTGCGTATATTTGCTCGTTTATGTGATCTCCTAGAAAAAAATTTGTGATGTTAGTCATATCTACGTATTCCTACTGCTTCTGTCAAGTCTGAAGCTTCTGAGAGTTACTATCTACTATTTTCGCTCGCTCTGCTTTAGGATTCAGTGAATTACATTTTTCTTAATATATTTGGGAGAGAGAGTTATCAAAGCAATAGTTTAAAACAATACTTGAATTGTTTATGTAAGAGCTGTTTATAGTTGAGTTAATTCTAAGTAGAAGATGAAGAAGACTAAGGCTGATTGAACGCCAGCCGTTGATAGAATAATTTAAGAGGCTAACCAGGTACTTAAGAGTATTTGTAAAACCGATGATTGTATGCGATCGCCTATTAAATCTAATGTCGAGTTTAGCTCAGAATTTAATCTCATCATTACAATTCGGGCGACTCTGAATTTACAGCAGGAAGCAGAGGAAATCGAGTTTGTGCGCCCGATGGTGGATCGGTAGGGAGTCATAGGTTCCAAGCCGAATTATTTGTCCAGATGCAACAACAAGGTGCCCCACTCTAATAAGTGAATCAGGCATTAAATGCCAAAATTCAGAAGCAGACTATGGAATTAGCCCAAGTCAATTATATTGTGCCACTCACATACTTACCAATTACAAATTACCAATTACCCCTTTGATTGTTTCACTTCCAATACCTGCGCCAGTGAAACAAATTCTCCCACAAATTATGCTTAAAAGTGTTTCTGCCCAAGCGCTGCGACTCCCAAACAGCAGCAGTTTGACCATTAATTGCCGAAAAACTCGACCAAATATAAGGAAGTTCGGCGATCGCCTCAACCTTCATCCCGTGACGCACAGCCAAAGCGATGGCGTGAATCAACTCAGCAGCTTGTGGCCCCACAATACTCGCTCCCAAAAGCTCCCCGTTGCGACGCCCGACAATCTTACAAAAACCAGTTGTATCCCCGGACATTTGAGCTCTTTCAACATTCTTGAAATATTCCCGACAAACAATGAGATCGTCTCCAAAACGACGCCTTGCTTGAGCTTCTGTCAAGCCAACCCTCGCTAACTGGGGATCAGAAAAAATCGCCCAAGGAATCCCGCGATAATCTATTTGAAACATTGGCAAAAACAAAGCATTTTTTACAGCAACTGCTGCTTCGTAATTAGCGATGTGAGGGAACGGATAACCCCCAGCAACATCGCCGATCGCGTAAATGCGGTGATTTGTTGTTTGCAGCTTTTCATTTAAAATCACCCCCCGATCGCTGCATTTAACCTTAGCCGCTTCGAGATTTAACGATGAAAAATTGTGTCCTCTACCCGCAGCCAGAAAAATCTCCTCAGCTTCGATCGCCCTTGGCCCTGCTTGAATCCACTTTTTACCCTCAATCACCCTAGCTTGAGTCACCTCAGTTGCAGTCAGAATCCGCACTCCTTCAGCTTCCATTCCAGCTTGCACCAAACCAGCAGCCTCCCGGTCTTCTTTAGCCAAAATGTGCGAACTTTTCACCACCAAAGTGACAGCAACCCCTAGCCGAGCAAAAGTCTGAGCCACTTCCACACCGCTGGGATCGGCACCGATTACAGCCAAACTTTTAGGCAACTGGGGAAGTTTTGCTAATTGCCCGACAGTTTCCGAAGTAAAAAAGCCAGCAGACGAAAGTCCTTCAATATTGGGAATCGCCGGCAAAGTTGGACAAGCTAGCAAATAACAGAGCGATCGCAATGAACGCCCACCTGCAACAAAAGCCAAATCCGGTTTCGCAACAAACTCGCCGTTGCCAAAAATAACATCAACCCCGCGAGCAGCCAAAAGGCCGAGAGAATCAATTTCTGACAAATTAGAAACAACATCATCTGCCCACTTTAGAACCCCGTCAAACCGCAATTTGAGCGGCATAGAGGAATTAGCGACTTCCCAGCGAAGTCCCAACTGCTGGCGGCTGATCTGCTGGGCAAAACGAGCAGCCTCCCTCAAAGTTTGGCTGTATCTCAAACCAAGGTCGATCAACTCTTTCCCCCCAGTAGGCAAATCTTGCGAATTACTTAGCGGTTCCACCAAAGCAACGCGGGCCGGGAAATTAGTTGCAGTCAAAGCAGCATAACGTCCGGCCGGAGTTCCACCAATAATCACTAAATCATAGTCAAGCATAAATAAAGAAGGCAGTAGTCATTAGTCATTAGTCAGTAGTCATTAGTCATTAGTCATTAGTCAGTAGTCAGTAGTCATTAGTCAGTAGTCATTAGTTTATGACGATCGGCGCGCGGGGTCAGAAACCCGGTTTCTTCCTAGATACTTCGCTGCCAAATCCAAGATTTATCAGAGAAACTGGGTTTCTTGGGAAGTGCGCTCGAACGACCAATAAAATCGGTTTGTCAACTGACAACAGACAACTGTAAACGGACTAATGACTAATGACTAATGACTAATGACTTCTTTAAGTCCAGCAATCAGCCGCAGATTGTCCGCCCTAGAGCGCACAGCCACCCGAAAAAACCGATCGCCCAACTCAGGAAAACTCAAACAATCCCGAATCAAAATTCGGTTTCGTTCCAACAGACTTTTTTGAATCGAAGAAACCGACATCGACGCCTTAACCAACAAGAAATTAGCCGCCCCGGCAAAAGGCTGCAAACCTGGCAAATTAGCCAAACCCTCAAATAGCTCTCGGCGAGCAACAGGCAGCCAATCCCAAGTTTGCTGCTCAAAAACAGTATCTCGCACCACAGCAGCAGCAGCAGCAGCAGCCAAAGCATTCACAGGCCAAGGATCGCGCAGTAACTGCCAGCGGCGCAGAATATCGGGATGGGCGATCGCGCAGCCCAACCGCAGTCCCGGCAGAGAATAGAATTTAGTGAGCGATCGTAAAATCACCAAATTAGAAAACTCCTCAACAGCATCGATCAAAGTTTCCTGCTCAGAAGGCGGTAGAAAGTCCATAAAGGCCTCATCCACCACCACCATACCGAACTGCTTCACATAAGGCAAAATCGCCTCCCTACCAAACAGCAAACCCGTAGGATTGTGCGGGTTGTTCAGGAGCAAACCTCGTCGATGATCGGCATCGAGAGCAAGAGGAACCGGGAGACGGAGAGAAGGGGAGACAAGGGAACGGTTAGAAACCGAAAAATCATCCGTTCCTAACCGGCTTCCAGCCTCTGCGTCCAACGATTCGAGTTCCAAAGGACATTTCAGCACCTGCGCGCCGAAAGCCGAAAGAGCCCGCCAGTAATCGCCAAAAGCCGGAGTCACCAAATAAGTCGCCTCCAGCTTCGACAAATCCCAAGCCGCCCAAGTCAACAATTCCGCCGAACCATTCCCCGGCAAAATCCAATCCCGGTCAACATTCAAAGCCTCCCCCAAAGCAGTCCTGAGCTCCCCATAATCCGGATCAGGGTAAGCCGTCAGACTGCTCAAGTGTGCTTGAATCGCAGCCAGGGCAGACTCAGGAGGGCCCAAAGGACTGATACTCGCAGAAAAATCGAGAATAGCAGAGGGAGGGCAGCCTGCCAGTGCGGCTGCCCAAGCTAAATTCCCACCGTGTACAGGTCTAATCAAGACTCAGTTCGCCAGTTATTCTGCGTTTTTCGGCGGTGCAACTCTGTCCTTAAACAACTTCCCTGCGGAAAATGCAGGAACTCTGGTTGCCGGGATTTCCATCTTGTCGCCAGTTTTGGGATTGCGACCCTCGCGGGCCTTGCGTTCCCGCGACTCAAACGAGCCAAAACCGACCAGCGTCACCTTGTCGCCATCGGAGACAGCTTCCATGATTGCTTCGAGGGCGGCACTCAAAACAGCATCTGCCTGTTTTTTCGTCACGCTAGCCTTTTCCGCGACTGCATCAACCAATTCACCTTTGTTCATTGCGAACTCCTTCTGGATTTGCAAAATTACGTTAAACAGAGTTAGTTCAACTATTAGCCGTGAGTTATCAACTGGATTGAGGTGTGGCTTGGGAGGTTTGGGTGGTTCCCGATTGCTCCCGTCCGCTTCCCCGAATCACAACTCCTGCTGAATACCAATTACCCTAGGATAATTGGTCAGAAAAGGAATTTTTGTTTCTAACTGCTGAAAACCCCACAGCATCTAATTTTCACTGCATTATTCTAAAGTCTTGCCGACCGTTATGGATCGGTGGAACCTTTAATTTATATGGATTTGGACAATTTTTTTAATTAATCCCAAAATTTAGGTAAAAAAATACCACCTTGGAGAGAAGATTTCTCGCCTCGGTGGATTTCAGAGCAGAAAAAAAGGAGAAATAGAAGGAATAAAATGTAATTTGTCAAGGGCTAAAGGAAAAGTCTTTTCATTCTTCCTTCTTCCTTTCCCATCTTTCTTTCCCCCGTGGGCAGGGCTGTTTCATTCTCCTGAAACCCGCCAGGGACTGAAACCCGCCAGGGACTGAAGTCCCTGTCTCATAGCTGAAGTCGTCTGAAGACGACTGAAAGAGTGATTGATAGTCTTCTTGCATAGGACTAATGAGTTCTTTAGTCCTTGGAAGCGAGGACTTTAGCTTTGAGGCAGGGGTTTCAACCCCTGTCGGACTGTCGAACTCAGGGGAAAGAGCGTGGAAAGTTGACAGCAAGGCATTTTTCCTTTGTTCCTACTGTCTCGGCTGGACGGGCTGACTGCGCTGCAACAGTTGGCGCGCGTCGGGACTGATGTTGTTTTGGTAGCCAAAGTTCGATCGATCGCTATCATCCAAAATCTGCGGAGTCAGCAATACAATCAACTCCGCTCGCTGGTTGGTCTTACTGGTGCTCCTGAACAGCGAACCGATAATCGGCAAATCTCCCAAAATCGGAATTTTGTTCGCTTGAACCCGTTCTTCATCGCGGATAATCCCCGAAACAATCAAAGTCTGACCGTCCCGCAGGCGAATTAGCCCGGATTGCAACGATCGCTCGCCCAGCGGCGTGATACTATTGATGTTCGAACCCACCGAAAGGTCGATAGCGGGGTTGGGTGTCCTGATAATCGGGTTTACCCGCAGAGACACAAAGCCATTATCGTCAACCCGGTCAATCGCCACCCCCAACTGCAAACCCACCTTGTCTTTGACGGCCGTCGTTGTTGTCGTACTTGTATTTCCGGTAGTCTGCGTTTGTTGTGTGATGTTAGTAATCACCTCATCAGTAATATTCACATTCGCCGTTTCTCCTTCTTGAACCACCAGAGTCGGATCGGTCAGGATTTTGGCATTCCGGCTCTCAATAGTTGCCCGCAACGCCGACAGGAACCTCCTCGGATACTGGAACAGCGGGAACAAGCCGAAATCTGCACTTCCCGAAGTGGTTGCCGATCCAGGCTCGTAATTCGTAATTCCAACTCGCGTAGGGTCATTAGTAATTGGGGCTGTCGGCTGGAGGAACACACCTTTGGCGGCGGTATCGCGACCTTGACCTGTAAGCGGCACGATACGCCGGCCGTTCGCATCGTAGAAAACGTCCGGGGTTCCTAGGGGATTGCCTGTGATCGGTCGAGCGAGGATCCCGTTTCGGGCATCGCCCTCACTGGGCGGATTGATGCCGCCAAAATTGAGACTTGCCACCCCATCGTCATTGACAAAGAAATTGTTATTAATTCCGAAAGAGAAACTGCTATTAGTTTCGTTATTTCCCAACAAGTTGATATCGATCACCTTGACGTTGACAGCCACTTGACGGCGGCGCAAATCTAGCTGCGTCAAGAAAGCCACAGCCATGTCAACTTTGCGCGGGTCTCCCACCAAAGTGATGGAATTGAGCCGAGAATCCGCCAGCACCGACAGTCCCCTCAGCAAGAGCGGCCCGGTGCCTTCCCTAGCGCCGATCGCCTTAATGTCCGGTTCCCTAATTTCCACATCCCGCGCCGCATTTCCCTGGCCCACGCTTTGAATCGTCACCCGAGTAATCGGCAGTTGAGTTTCCGCGCCTTGAGCGCTCAAAAAGTTAGCTGCATCCGTAGAGCGAACTTGATTGAGCCGCAAAGTCCGAATGATAATATTGCGCGAGTCGATCGGCAAGCTAGTCCCTACAAAAATCGTCCGCCCCTGGCGGTTAGCTTGCAGTCCGCTGAGCCGTAGCACGTAATTAAAGACATCTTGCACCGACTCATTTTCGATGTCCAAAGAAATCTTCGGCCCTTCATCCGAGCCGGAAACTCCTGGCTGACCAGGCACTGCGGGCTGGCCCGGCTGAGCAGGGGCCCCGCCACCTGTAAAAGCAATGTTCAATCCAGCAGCGCGGGCCAGCAGAGCTAAAACGTCACGGACTGGGGCATCCCGCAGCACCAAGCGGGGGATGCGTTCTCCCGAACTCAGTTCAATATTTCCCGCGCCGGGGGCGATGTTAGACACTGCGATATCTCCCAAGGGCGGAGCAACGGCCCGCTGTTGGAAAGGTGCAGCCTGATTGCTTTGGGATTGAATTTCGCTGGGGAGGGGCGGGCGATCGTTCCTGGTAACAGTAACTTCGGGATTTGGCAGCATCACGCCTGGGGTTTGCGACGTGCGGACTTGGGGAGCAGGCCGGGGAGCGGTTTGGCTCAGCGGCAGTCCCGGAGGCGGCGGAGGTGCAGTTTGGGCAGACTGTACTGTACCACCCTGTCCGGCAACGCTGAGGACGATGCTTTGGCCTTGTCCCGGAACAATTTGTCCGTTGGGAACTCCGTTGGTGCCGGCTACCACAACGCGGATGCTGTTAGCCTCTACCTGGCTGATTTCTACTGAAGAAATTCCCGGAGCGGGGTTATCTTGACGGAAGCTGTTGCCTTGTGGCAAGCGAAGCTGGGTGTTGATAATTGTGGCTTGGTAAGTATTGCCGTTATTGATGGCGAAAACTTGCGGGCGATCGCCCTTTTCTGTTGCCAGCACAATATTTACGCCATTATTGCCTTGACTTACTTGCACTCCTGTGACTTGAGTCGGCGCTGCCCAGACGGGGGCTTGGGCGATCAGAACTCCTGCAACGCTGCATAAGAGTCCTCCACTTAACCGTAGATGCTGTTTCACGTTCTCTCCTCAACTACACTGTGTTATTTTTTGTTCGCAGTCTTTTGTCGCTAGCTGCTAAACTGACTAAAATATTCAAGGGTTCGAGCCTTTTTGAAGAAGGAAGAATTTATGCCCTTTTCGATTTTCTATTTTCGATTGGGAATAACTGATGACATCAGGGTTAGAAGCTATCCTACAGCAATCCTCGCATCATTTGTGCATTTCTTACTCCCTCCCCTTTGTAAGGGGAGGGTTGGGGTGGGGTAAAAAAAATACGACTCCTGTAAGGATTGCTATACAGTTCCATTACTTTTTGAAACTGGTATTAGAAGAAATTTGGTTTTAGAACAAATTTTTGATTGCCCTATAAAAAATATTTTTGTGGCATTCATAATTTTTTTACTTCTACCTTCAATCTTCCAATTTCAACCTTCTGCCTTCTCCTTTCTTGTGAAATAGCGAGTTGGAAACAATAGCTAATATCTATCCGCCAAACTACCGCTACTTAGCACCAGGACTCGGAGCCGGAGTTAGCGGTTTTTCTTCTTGCTTTAACGGCAGCAGGGCGTGCAAGTCAAAAGCAGTTTTAATTTTAGTTGGCGGCTGCTCTACAGGAACTATTTTCCCTTTCAAAAAATCAACTTCAATTGGCTGATTTGATGCTACCAATTCAGATTTCAAATTCCTAACTACCAACAGCGACTGCATCAACTCCAAGTTACGCATAAAATTGCGGGTTTGAGCGAAAGTGCCTTCAAACTCTACCTTAAATTTTTTGCGTCTGAGCTTGCCAGCCAGGGACGGCCCGAAGGAGGTATCCGCCAGAATATCAGGGTCTGGAGCTCCCGGCGCGGCGGTTGCTGCGGCTGGGGGCATATCCGGCTCAAATTTGGTAATTTTAGCCTTGAGGTCATCTCCTTGCACGCCGGCGTTGATTCTATTAACGAGTTGGGTCATGTCAAGCAAAAGCGTGTTGGCGCTGGCGTCGCTGGCAAACATTGCCGTCACTTGGGCGCGGCGCTGTTTTGCTTCTTCTTGCTTTGCTTCTGCTTCTGCCTTTTTCTGAATTTGAGATCGCAATTGCTGTTGCGTTTGCTTGCTTTCGCTAATTTTTTGCTTGGATGCGTCGGCTTTTTGGAATTCGGGGAGTACGAACTGGTAGCCGAGGCCGCCGGCAATGAGGAGACCGAGAACCGCGATGCCGATTGCTTGGACTTGGGGTGTCAGCTTAATGCCGAATATTTCCTGAGCCCCTGTCTCTTCTGCTTGTGCGCCGCTGGGAATAAACTGATTTGCTGTCATTGTTTTTTCACCTCTGGTTTTTGTGTTTCTAGCACTCCTTTTTCTTGAAGTGTTTCTATCCGTATTGCGAGCCCGTCTGCTTGCTTGCTTCGCAGCTCGGGGAGCAACTCGGAGGCCCCCGTCGGGCTGAGCGTCGTTTCAATTTTATATTCCACCACCGGTCGCAGTTTGGGAAGTTCTGCTGGTGCTGCGTTTTGGTTACGCACTTGTAATTGTGCGGGGTTGTTTTTTAATGTGGCCGCTATCAGTTTGGTATCGGTGTTAAGGAAGAAAGGAGAGCGCTGGACTAGCAGCATAAAGTCGTTAACTTGGGCAAAGGTACTGGCTATCCCTGAAATTTGTACTTTTGATGCCTGCTGCGGGACGACGGGCGGGGGAGCAGCAGCCGGGGGGGGGCTGGCTGGAGACGGACTCGCCCCTGGGGAGGCGGCGGGAGTTGCTGCGGGGGGTGGGGGTGCTGCTGCAACGGGGGAGGGACTTGGGTCGATTTGCTCGATTTTGTTAATTTGCACTCCCGCCGGAGTACGGGCACTGAGGTCTTGCAGCATCGCCGACCAAGGTTTAATTTGGTCGAATACTCCGGCTAATGCTTTGTATTCGGCGGTAACTTGGTCGGTTTCGGCGTTGATGGCTTTGATGGTGCTGGCTTGAGTGTTTAACAGGGCCAGTTCTGCGTCGATGGTTGCTTGTTCTTTGGCCAACTTGGTATTTTCGTTAGTCGCCCACCACCAGCCGCCCATGACTGCGGCGACGATGCCAATGGCAAACAGCGTCGCCCCATATAAGGGCAGTTGGTCTTTGGCTCCACCTGAACTTTTTTTAGCTGGGCTTTTGGCTGCAACGGGTTTGTAGTCGGGACGGTCGTTGAGAAAATTAATATCTAGGCTGTACATGGCTTCACTCGATTTTATAGCAGAAGGAAGAAGGCAGAAGGCACAAGGTAGAAGGTAGAAGGTAGAAGGCACGAGGTAGAAGGTAGAAGGAAAAAGTGATCTACCGCTTATGTTTCAGCAATTAAGAAGGTACTAACAGTCTTGGCTGTTGCTATAGATTTAAATGGGAAATTTTAGATTTTAGACAGAACCCAAGATTGCTGGTACAAGTGAAGGATTTATTTAGGGAAGAAAGAAACAACTTTCTGGCTTCTACTGAAGGAAGGGGCTGCTTCTACCTCAGATATATTCTACCTTTTACCTTCTACCTTCTACCTCCACTATTCTACCTTCTGCTTTCTGCCTTCTTCTTTTGGAAGGGGCTTTTACCTAAAATTTTCAAATCGGTTTTTCTCTCATCTACAACTGTTAGGTCACATAACCTCCCTTAGTCCTAAACCTAGGGCGACTCCTAAACCTGCTCGCTGTTCTGGGGTAATTTCTTGGCTGATTTCTAGCCCTAGAGTTTCGATGGGATCGACTTGAGATGCGGGCAAGCTTAATCTTTGCATAAAAAATTCGTCTAGTTTGCCGATCGCAGCTCCCGGACCCGCTAGCAGCAGTTGCGCTACTTCGAGTTCTTCGCTCTGGTTGAGGTAAAAGTCTACTGAGCGGCGCAGTTCGTCTGCTAGTTCTCCCAATACTTTTATCATCGCATTTGTGCCGGGATTGGCGTCTCCCGATGCCCCCATTGTATCTGTGACTGGCAGGGTCATGCCTTGCAGTTCGCTGGTGTCTCTGGTTGGTGGCAGGTTCATGGCTTGGTTGAGGGCGGTCTGGATTTGGTAGGTGCCGATCGGGATGGTACGGTTGAACTGAGGTATGCCGTCCACTACTATAGCTAACTCGGTGCTGTCAAATTCTATGGCGGTGAGAACAGCAGCTTCTTGGGACGAAAATTGTTGCAGTTGGTCTTTGAGGGTGCGGATGAGGGCAAAACTGGTTACTTCTAGTACGTCTATAATCAGTCCGGCTTCTTTGAATGTTTCGATGTATGTGTCGGTAACTTCTCTGCGGGTTGCTACTAAGACGACTTGCACTTTTTCTACTCCATCGTCATCTACAAAAAGGCCTATTTTTTGATAGTCTACGTCGGCGTCTTCTCTGGGAAACGGCAAGTACAGTCCTGCTTCTGCGTTCATGTAATCCCGCAGTTCTTCTTCGTTGAGCTCTGCGGGAACTGGGATGAGGCGGATGACGGCTTCGCGGCCGGGAATGGCTGTGGCTACTCGCTTGGCTTTGATTTTGTTGTCGGCGAGGACGGCGCGTATGAGTTCTGCCATTCCCGGCGGATCGACTATTTGTCCTTCTTGTACATAGTCTTCTGGAACTTCTATTGAGGCTAGGATGCCTAATTTTAATGCCTGAGCTTTCTTTTCGAGCTGAATGATGTTGATGCGGTCTGGGGCTATTTCGATCCCGATTCCTGGCTGGCGTTGGGAAAGTAGACCTTTGAAAAAGTTAACCATGTGATTGGGTCGCCGATAATTGCTATTTTTTTCTTTTGTAGTTGGCCAGCCTGATTCAGCGCGGCCCGTGTTGGAGGGTTGGTTTCCAACTGCCGCAAGAGTGCTGTAATCTCGGTATCCCGCCGTAGCTACGCAGCTCCGTCTGTGTTGCGCGATCGCTAGTTCCGATTTTATGCTATCCAATTTACTTGACAATAGCTATTCTGCTGCGAATGTCAACAAATTCCAGCTCGATCGACCGAAAACCTGCCGATTCTGCACAAAAACAGACTTTCTCGCTCCTGGGTCCAGGTACAAAACTCTGTTACTGACTCGATCGCGCTTGATTCTGGCGATCTCTTTTTTGTCTAACGGTTCCCATAACTCTCAAATTTTATTCTTATGAAACGTAAATCTTGGCAACTGTTTGCTGTCTTTGGACTGGTGGGGCTGCTGCTGGCTGCGGTGGTGAGTTGCGGCAAGCCGGCTGTTAATTCCCAGGCAAATAATACGCAGGAAATCGAGTTCTGGACTATGCAGCTTCAACCTCAGTTTACTGAGTATTTCAACAAGACGATCGCCGGTTTTGAAGCGGAAAATCCGGGGGTGAAGGTGCGCTGGGTGGACGTTCCTTGGTCGGCGATGGAAAGCAAGATTTTGGGGGCTGTTTCGGCGAAAACTGCGCCGGATGTGGTTAACCTCAATCCCGATTTTGCTTCGCTGTTGGCGGGACGCAATGCTTGGCTGGATTTGGATTCTCGAATTCCGCAGCAAGTTCGATCGACCTATCTGCCAAATATCTGGAAAGCTGGCGTACTCGACGGCAAGAGTTTTGGCATTCCTTGGTATCTCACGACTGGGGTGACAATTTACAATACGGAGTTGTTGAAGAAGGCTGGAATTGCTAAGCCTCCGGCTACTTATGCCGAGTTGGCAACTGTTGCCAAGCAGGTGAAGGAAAAGACTGGTAAGTTTGCTTTTTTTGTGACTTTTGTGCCGGAAGATTCGGCGGAAGTTTTGCAATCTTTCGTGCAGATGGGTGTGCCTTTGATTGACGCTAAAGGCAAGGCGGCTTTTAATACTGATAAGGGCAAAGCTGTTTTTCAGTATTGGGTAGATTTGTACAAAAACGGACTTTTGCCGCAGGATGTTTTGGTGCAGGGACATCGCAGGGCGATCGAGCTTTATCAAGCTGGGGAAACTACTTTGTTGGCTTCCGGCCCTCAGTTTTTGAAGGCGATTGCTGAGAATGCTCCGAGTATTGGTGCTGTTTCGGCTGCTGCGCCTCAAATTACGGGGGAAACAGGCAAGAAGACTGTGGCGGTGATGAATTTGGTTGTGCCCCGCGACAGCAAGCGCCCTGATGATGCTGTCAAGTTTGCTTTGTACGTGACTAATTCTCAAAATCAGTTGGCTTTTGCTAAGGCTGCTAATGTTTTGCCTTCTACGGTTGAGGCTTTGCAGGACGATTATTTTAAGAACGTTCCGACTGATGCTGCAGCAGCCGATCGAGCTCGGATTGTTAGTGCTTCTGGGTTGACTTCCGCCGAGCTATTGATTCCGCCTCTCAAGGATGTTAAGAAGCTGCAAAAGGCGATTTATGACAATTTACAGGCGGCAATGTTGGATGAGAAGTCGGTAGACCAAGCTGTGGCTGATGCGGCTAAGGCTTGGGATCAAAGGTAGTTTTTAATTGAAGCTGGGGCGGGATTTTTTTTGATCTCGCCCCTTGCTTTTTTCTGCCACTTGACGTATTATTAAATAATGGGAATCTGTGTCGCCATATATAAGCAGATATCAGCTTTTAAGTTATTATCGAATAATGAAATTATCGCCTCTTCACAACGCGGAGTCAGAGGAGAACTCTGGATAAGTCAATCTCGACTATTTTAGAGGTAAATGTTTGTTGATAAGAACGATCGCTCATCCCAGAAACCGAGTTTATTTATCCCGTGCGAGATCCTTTCTCAATTCAGCTTAATTGATGATTTGTAGGAATATAGCCTGAATTCCTCAAATATTCAGAAATTTGACTCGTGTTAAAATCAAAGCTCAGATCGGAATAGGAGAAAATTCTTATGCCAGCGATGACACTCAAAGATTTAAACCAAGTTCAAACCCTTTTTTCCGAAGCGGGTTTAGATTACCAAATTGAACTAGAAGACGGGATAATTTCAGTTATGGGGCCATCAGACATCGTATCCAGTGAAATCAGTAGCCGTCTCATCGCCTTTCTTTTCGCTTGGATAAATCCCCGTCGCTTGGGGAGAGTCTTTGACTCCGCAGGCGGTTTCATTATGCCAGATACGAATGTCAAAGCACCGGATGTTTCTTTTGTGCGCGCCGCCCGCTTGCGCCAAAGTCCGCGTTATTTTGGAGAACTTGTCCCCGATTTGGTGGTTGAGGTTAAATCTCAGAGCGATCGCATTAAGCCTATAGAAACCAAGGTTTTGAAGTTTATAGAGCTGGGTGCGATCGTCGGAATTCTGATCGATCCTGATGAAGAAACAGTGACTATTTATCGCTCTACAGGTGAACCGATTGTTTTAGGAAATGGCGATATCTTAACAGTAGCAGAACTTTTTCCCGGTTGGGAATTGCCCGTTTCTGAATTGTGGCCTCCTATCTTTACGGAGGAAGAAACACAATTCTGATGCGTTTAAGCTTGGGATTGTTGTTGTTGCAGAAAATAGCCGACGAGATAAAGCGAACCGCAAAGGATTGTTAGGTTGTCACCTGTAACAGCAGCATCTAAAGCTGTTGTTAAGTCGGGGAAGGCTTGACAGAGTGTTAATTCGGGACAGATAATTTGAGCGAGGGTGGCTAATTCTGCGGGGGATGATGAGTTTGGATCGGGTACGGGTACTAGGTAAAGTCGATCGCCCTTTTTGAGTAATGCTTTCAAAATATCATCGCAGTCTTTAGTCGCAAGAATGCCGATTACCCAGCTAATCGGTGACGGGTGATTGTTCAGGCGATCGACATATTCACGCAGGGCGATCGCGGCGGCGGGGTTGTGCGCGCCATCAATTAATATATTGCGGTTTTTCCAAGTTGTCTGCTGGAGTCTTCCGGGCCATTGGGTTTTGGCGATACCGTTTTCAATGGCGGTTGGGGAAATTTGCCATCCTTGGTTTTGGAGAATTTGCAAAGTTGCGATCGCAATTGCTGAATTCATTAGTTGAATTTTTCCCAGCAGCGGCAATTGATATTTTATTTTAACCGCATTTTGATTTAACTGATATTCTGCGAATCCTTGTCCTAAATCTATTGCTGGTTTTACCCAAGTTGCCGGACAGTCTAATTCTTGAATGCGTTTTTCTACTACTATTCTAGCTGATTCTGGCAATTCTCCGATAACTGCCGGACATTTTTCTTTAAGAATTCCCGCTTTTTCCCCAGCAATATCGGCGACGGTGGGGCCGAGTATTTGCCAGTGTTCAAGACTGATAGAAGTAATGACGCTCGCGAGAGGTTTTTCGCAAACGTTAGTCGCGTCTAATCTACCGCCCAATCCAGTTTCTATGACTGCGATGTCTGTTTTTTGTTCGGCGAAATACAGCCAAGCTGCTGCGGTGATTATTTCAAATTGAGTGGGAGTTTCGGTGTTGTTTTCGGTAGCGGCGACAACTCGTTCTAGACACTGTTGCAATTCTGTTGGGGAAATCGGTTTTTGGTTGATGCAAATTCTTTCTGTCCAATCGATTAGGTGCGGGGATGTGTAGCGTCCAACTCGATAGCCTGCTTCTGTTAGTACGGAAGAGAGATAAGCGCAAACGGAACCTTTGCCATTGGTGCCGGCAATGTGGATAATGGGTACTTGTTGGTGGGGGTTGTCTAGTTTTTGGAGAAGTTGGTGAATTCTTTCTAAGCCGAGGTGCACGCCGAAATGTTGGTAGGATTGGAGGATGGATTCTGCATTCATTGAGGATGATAAGTTCTGTTTGTGTGTGAATTATATTTTTTTATTAACCGCAGAGGGCGCAGAGGGCGCAGAGTGAGAGAAGAAAGAGATAGATATCTAAGAAAAGAGAGGTTTATAATTGATTTAGTGTATTTGTTGCGGATGAAAAAAGGTGGCTTTAGATATTATCTCTCTGTTTTCTGGTTGTGGGGGGTTGGATTTGGGTTTTCGGTTCGCTGGCTTTAATGCGGTTTGGGCGAATGAATATGATAAGTCTATTTGGGATACCTACGAGTTTAATCATCCTGAAACTATTTTAGATCGCAGAGATATCAGAAAAATCAAATCTGATGAAATTCCCAAATGTATTGGGATAATTGGCGGGCCTCCTTGTCAAAGTTGGAGTGAAGCCGGGGCGAAACGGGGGATTGATGACAGTCGGGGTCAACTTTTTTGGGAGTATATCAGAATTGTGCGGGACAAGCAGCCTCTGTTTTTTTTAGCTGAGAATGTTAGCGGTATTTTGGCTGGCAGAAACAAGGATGCTTTCAATTATATATTATCGCAGTTTGAGGACATCGGATATCGGGTTTCGTACAAGTTGTTGAATGCTAGACATTTTGGTGTTCCGCAAGATAGGCAAAGGGTGATTGTTGTTGGCTATCGGGAAACTCTGGGTTTTGGTTTTGAGTTTCCCGAACCTGGAATCGAGGTTTTGACGCTGAAAGATGCGATTTTTGATTTGCAGGCGATCGCCCCTATGTCAGTTAAGGGTAAATTAGATAATTATCACGATTATGTCAAAAATCACGAATGTGCGGATTTGGGGTTTTCGAGCATTTATATGTCGCGCAATCGAGTTAGAAGTTGGTCAGAACCTTCTTTTACAATTCAGGCAAGTGGCAGACACGCACCTCTCCATCCTCAAGCTAGTAAAATGATTTTGGTTGGTAAAGACAAACGCATTTTTGACCCCAATTCACCTCAGCCTTACCGTCGGCTTTCTGTGCGAGAGTGCGCGAGAGTTCAGACTTTCCCGGATAATTTTATTTTTAAGTATAAGTATATTGCTGATGGATACAAAATGGTCGGCAATGCTGTTCCTGTGAATTTGGCTAGAGTTTTGGCAAGTAAGATTTGTGCGGATATTGTCATAGGGCATTAGTGTCAACTTAAGCCGGCCATCTACCAGTCGCCAGGGAATGAATTCCACGGGGCTTGCGAAAGTCCTCGCTATGAAGACTAATCTCGAATCCCGTTGACATCAGAATTATTCATCTCTCCCTTCTCTTCCTCTGTGTCCTCTGTGTCCTCTGTGGTTTCATCATTCCGAATTATCTGTCATTGAAACTTGGTTAACTCGCCGAGGTTCTGCTGAATCGCATTTGTCCCGCGAATATGAGACAATGGAGAACCTCCGTACAAAAAGCTATTCAAACTAACTTGATAATTTTGCTGAACAGCTAAATCTAGCCACAAATTGTTAATCGCATCTCCTTGTTTGTAGTCTGGAATATTGTGCTGATAGTAAGGAAAACTGTCTATACAAGTATTGAAAAAGTTCTTGCGCCCGCAATGTTTTAAATACTGATATCGCGGTTTGAATTCTGTTTGATTTTCCAATACTGTATATATAGTATCTGCGAGAGATTCCGGGTCAAATTTGGCGTAAAGACCCGCACCTTCGGGGAAAACAGGCGAGTTTCCTCTGGCGTATTGGTTGAATTCTTCAAAACAAATTACTGGTACGTTGCAACTCATTGCTTCGGTAATTCCCCGGTTTTTTCCTTCGAGGAGGGAACCGAGGACGAATGCTTGGGCTCGCGAATAATATGTGGGGATTTCGCTGTAGTAGTCTACTCTTGGTACTAAGTTAATGTAGTCGGAGGGATTGTCTAAAATTGCCTCGACTTGTTGCCATTCTTGTAAGGCGTACTGGTCGAGAGTTTTTAGGTTTCTAGCATCAAATTCGTGGCCGGTGACTACTGTTAATTTAATCGGTTTTTGCGGATATTTTTGGCGGTAAACTTTTAAGGCTTTGGCTATGATTGGCAAATTTTTTTCTTCGGAAATTCGGGCGACGGCGAGGAGGTCGATGTCTTTTGCGGGGACGTTGCGCGGGGAAATTAAGTATTCGTTGATGAAGTCGGTGTCTTGCAGTGGTATGATTGGTTTGTGGGCGCGATCGACATAAGTTTCGCGAAACCACTTTTCTCGCTGTGGGTTTTTGTATAAGCTGGAGTAGGCGTCAGCTATGGGGGCCCAGGAGTAGGAGATTCCGGGGGAATAGGTGAAGGAGAAAAATACTGATGAAAGTTGGGGAAATAGTTTGTTTATGAGTTCGACTGCTTCGCTGAAGTAAATTCCTTTGATGAAACGCCCTTCATAAAACAGTGGGGGAAGCAAGACGTAGAAACTTACGGTATCGAAGCGGTGGGGTTGGTCTTCAAATATCTCCCAGGTAAAGGCGTCTAAGTCTGCATAAATTTCGGCGATTGGTTTGTTGATGTGGGGGTTGCGTAAATATGGTTTTTGTCGATCGTAGTTTCCGCGTACCATATAATTCTGAGTGTGAGTATCTAGCTTTTTTTATTTAACCGCAGAGGGCGCAGAGGGCGCAGAGAAGAAGAGAGATTTCACAACTCATCCACGGGTTTTTCTAATGATTCATTGTCGCCAATTGTGAGGGCGAGTTGGTAGATTTGGCGGCGGGGGAGGGATGTTTGTTGCGCTAGCTGGCGGCTGGCTTGGGAACGACTTATGCCTTCTGCAATTAATGTTTGCAATTCTGCTTTGATGGCGTCTTCAGAAAATATTGGTGCGGCTGTTTGGATGCCGGCAATTAGGAGGGTAAATTCTCCCTGGGGTTCGCGATTGCTGTAAAGCTCGATCGCACTTTCTATACTACCACGCCAAAACTCTTCGTGCATTTTAGTTAACTCTCTCGCCAGCACAATCTGTCTGTCGCTTCCCAAAGTAGTTGCTAAATCTTGTAAAGTTTGCCGCAATCGGTGCGGAGATTCATATAATATTATAGTGCGGGATTCTATTTGTAAAGCTTCTAAACTCTGTTGGCGTTCTTGACCTTTCACGGGTAAGAAACCTTCAAATACAAATCTTTCTGTGGGTAATCCTGATGCAGTTATGCCAACAATGCAGGCGGTCGGGCCGGGAATCGGAATAATGTTAATATTAGCATCGGCGCAGGCTTTGACTAACTCGTATCCGGGGTCAGAAATTCCCGGCATTCCGGCATCGGTGACGAGGGCGATATCTTTGCCTAAAAGCAGTTTGTCGATGAGTTCGGGGAGTCGCTGGTTTTGGTTGTGTTCGTGATAGCTGATTTGGGGAGTTTTGATTTGAAAATGGTGCAAGAGTTTGCCTGTATGGCGGGTATCTTCGGCGGCGATGAAGTCTACTTTTTGCAAGATTTTGATGGCGCGAAATGTCATGTCTTCCAGGTTGCCGATCGGGGTTCCTACGATGTAAAATGTTCCTGTGGTGGGATTTGCTTGCATTTTAAGATTGGGATTTTTTAACCGCAGATGAACGCGGATTAACGCAGATATGAAAACGGGATTATTCTTGGGATTGGCGACTTTAGATTTAGTTTATTTGGCAGGGAAGCCTCCGGGTGAAAATCAGAAAGTTGTTGCTTCTGATTGTACCATTGCTGCGGGCGGGCCGGCGGCAAATGCTGCGGTCACTTTTAGCTATTTGGGGAATGCGGCGGTATTAGCGGGCGTTTTGGGCACTCACGCGATCGCCCAATTAATTCGTGCAGACTTAGCGGAGTATAATGTCAGGATAATTGATTTGGAACCGGGGCGATCACACTCGCCGCCAGTTTCCTCGATTATTGTAACTGAAGCAACGGGCGATCGATCGGTAATTTCCATCAATGCTACGAAATCGCAAGTTGACAGTCAAACAATTAACCAGGATATTTTAACATCCGTTAATATTGTACTGGTTGACGGACATCAAATCGCAGCCAGCCAAGAAATTGCTCAACTTGCCAAGTCAAAAAACATTCCCATTGTCCTCGACGGTGGCAGTTGGAAACCCGGATTAGAGGAAATCTTACCTTTTATTGAATGGGCGGTATGTTCGGATAACTTTCATCCACCAGACTGCGACAATTCCGAACAAGTCTTTGCTTACTTGTCAGCCGCAGGAATTCCCAATATTGCCATCACTCGCGGCGAAAAATCAATTTCATACCTCAGCAATGGCACTTACGGCACTATAGAAGTACCTCAAATTCAAGCCACAGACACTTTAGGCGCTGGCGACATCTTTCACGGGGCTTTCTGTCACTACATTTTGCAAAATAACTTTACCGATACTCTCACCGCTGCATCTAAAATCGCTTCCCATTCCTGCAAAAGCTTCGGAACCCGCGCCTGGATGAATAAGAGTTAATTTTAAATTAAAATTAACCAAACTATCCGGTTAAAACCGCTCAAAGCTAGAAAACTTGAACTGGCAACACTTGTTGAGTTAAAATCCTGACAGCAACCTCGACAAAATTTGTGAAATTCTCTCTTCTCTTCCTTCGCGCCCTTAGCGCCTTCGCGGTTCGTTAACAAAATTGCTATATTAGTAAGACAAGTTAAAGTCACACAAAACACTCCCAAAACAACATACCCGAATCATGTCTGACACCCAACCTCTAACTATCACCCTTCCCCCTTTGCGGATTACCCTAACAGAACAGCAGCAAGTTAACCTAGAATGGCTGACACAAAATTTGCCCAATCTACTCACCCCAAGCAAACAAGAACTTCCCGACAATATGAAACAGTGGGTGGCGGCTAACAAATTATTAAATCAACCCGATGCAGAAATCATTCAAGGACTAATAAATACCGGCATAGATGCGGAAACAGCCACCGCAGAAGTTAGGGAAATATCATCTCATCCCTACTTTCAAGCAGGTAGTCAGTACGTGCAGTTATTGCAGAAATTAGAATCGCATCTCAGGATTAGCAATCAATTAGCTGCATTGTCTTCCAAGTTTGGCACAATCGAACGCAAAAGCAGCCTTTCTAGAGAGTATTTTCTCGAAAACTACTATGCAAAAAATACTCCAGTAATTATTACCAATATTATGCACAACTGGAAAGCGTTGCAGTTGTGGACGCCGGAGTATTTACAGCAAAAATATGGCGATGCAGAGGTACAAATTCAAGCCAACCGCAACTCTGACCCAAATTACGAAATCAAGATAGAAAATCACAAAAAAATTGTTTTGTTCCGCAAATATGTAGAGATGGTGGTCAAGGGCGGGCCTAGCAACGACTACTACATGGTTGCTAACAACCAAACTCTGGAAAGAGAGGAATTTAAACCCTTATTCAACGACATTGAAATTTTCCCTGAATACCTCAATCCAACGGATACAAAAGGCAGAGTTTTCTTTTGGTTCGGGCCCAAAGGCACGATTACACCGCTGCACCATGACCCAGTTAATTTAATTTTAGCTCAAGTGTCTGGTCGCAAACTAATTAAGTTGATTTCTCCGCAACAAACACCTCTGCTTTATAATCACGTCGGAGTTTTCAGCAAGGTGGACGGCGAAAATCCGGATTATGACAAATACCCACTTTACAGAGATGCGAAAATTATTGAAGTGATTTTGGAACCGGGAGAAGCTATCTTTATTCCTGTCGGTTGGTGGCACCATGTAAAATCATTGGAGGTTAGTATTTCGGTTTCTTTTACTAATTTTGTGTTTCCTAATTATTATGAATGGAAATATCCTCATATTAATTGGTAATTGCTAATGTATGGTTCCCCGGGGCGGGCACGGGGACACCGCCCCTACAGAAATCTGCGTTAATCGGCGTTCATCTGCGGTTCACAAACAAGAAACTCATGAAAACTCTCGAAGAAATCAGCGAAATTGCCCGATCGATCGCCTGGAGTGCATCAGATATCCTACAATCCTATTATCGGCAGGATTCCAACACTCCTAACCTTGACATCCAAGAGAAAAAAGATGGCCCCGTCACCGCCGCCGATGTCGCTGTCAATTCTTACATCCTAGACGAATTGCAATCGGCTTTGGGGAATGCAGAATTTGGCTATCTCAGCGAAGAAACTTACAAATCTTATTTAGAAACTAACGGTCAAATTCCCTTACCTCAAAGTTGGGTTTGGATTATTGATCCTTTGGATGGAACGCGAGATTTTATTGACAGGACAGGGGAATTTGCAGTTCACATTGCTTTAGCGTTCGAGGGAAGACCGGTATTGGCAGTTGTGGCTTGGCCCGAACAGCAAAAGATTTATTACGCGGTGCAAAATGCTGGCGCTTTTATGGAAAGCCGGGGGGGTTCAGCGGTCAAATTGCAGGTTTCGGCGCGAAATACAGCGGCGGATTTATCTATAGTAACTAGCCGCAGTCACCGGGACGATCGCTTTAATCAATTGTTACAAAAACTGCCTTGTCAAAATCAAATAGCTGTTGGCAGTATCGGCTGTAAAATTGCGACACTTGTCGAACAAAAGGCTGATGTTTATATTGCTCTTTCGGGAAAGTCTGCGCCTAAAGATTGGGATTTAGCGGCGCCCGAATTAATTTTGACGGAAGCGGGCGGTCAATTTACTCGTTTTGACGGTTCTACTTTGCAGTATAACCGGGGAGATGTGAGTCAGTGGGGGGGATTGTTGGCGAGTAATGGTTGCTGTCACGCTGCTTTGTGCGGGCAAGCTGAGCAGATTTTAGCGGGGATAGATGGGGGTTTGAAGTAAGTCCGTGAAGCGAAGCTATCCCGTAGGGAATCACTCGTAAAGATGGTAACGAATAAGTTTTAGGGGCGGGTTTTACTAAAAATAATTGCCTAATACCAATTATCTCCTAAACCCGTCCCCACCCTTGCCCGAAAGTCCGCCAGGGTTGAAACGAACTGCCCAACCGCATCGCAGATATCTATCAAAAATCCCGTTCTTAATATTTCAGTCTCATTACACTTGCAATTGAAGTGTTTTTGTGTTATATAATCTGCCTCAGAATGGCTCATCCGTAATATTACTTAATAAATTCCCCCATCTTTATCAAAACTTTAAATAAAAAGGTGTTTATAAAGAAAAGTTTATATAGATTTTCATAAAAAACAGTTATGGTTACTACAACCTTCAGAAATGTTTCGGACGCAAGTGGCGAAACAGGGAAATCATTGTCTTTTTTTAGCTATCAATAGGTGTATTATGCCAAATTTAAATAATCAAGTTTCACCAAGTGCGATCGCCTTTATCGACACTCAAGTAGAAAATTATCAAAGTTTAGTCGCCGGGGTAAAAGCGGGTACGGAAGTAGTCGTTTTGGATGGGAATAAAGATGCGATCGACCAAATTACTCAAATTTTAGCTCTTCGTACCAATATTGACAGCATTCACATTGTTTCTCACGGTGCTCCGGGCAGCTTGCAACTGGGCGACGGTAGCTTGGATTTAGATGATATAGAATGCGATCGGGATTCTCTACAGCAATGGTTTTCGCCACAAACCGACTCAAGGAGCAAAAATCGACCTAATATACTCCTTTACGGGTGCTGTGTAGCAGCAGGCGAGACAGGTAAAGCATTTGTCAAACGCTTGAGTGAATTAACCGGCGCATCGGTTGCGGCTTCCAAAAACCTCACCGGAAGTGTAGCAAAAGGCGGCGACTGGGAACTGGAAGTCAGAACCGGGAAAATAGAAGCACCGCTGGTATTTGAACCCCAAGTGTTAGCGGGTTACGAGTACGTTTTGAATAGTTTTGGTGCTGCGACTAATTTTGCCGCGGGGTCACTTCCCAGAGGTATTAATGTAGGGGATTTCAACGCTGATACCTTCCCAGACTTGGTAGTGACAAACCAGAATGACGACAACATTTCCATTTTGTTAGGGAATGGCACAGGGGGTTTTGGCACGGCTAGCAACTTTGCCGTAGGTTCAAGTCCGCGTTACATCACATCAGGACTGTTTAACAATGACAATTTCCCCGACTTAGCAGTAGTAAATAGTAGTAATATCTCCATTCTGTTAGCAAATGGCACTGGTGGCTTCTATGTAGGTAATGATTTCAATGTGGGTAACACTCCCCTTTCAATAGCTGTCGGGAACTTTAACAGCGACACTTTCCTCGATTTAGCAGTGGTAAACGCTAACCCTCAAGGTGCTGGTAGCGTCTCAATTTTGTTGGGAAATGGTGCTGGCAGCTTTGGCGCTGCCACTAATTTCAATGTTGGTTCTATTCCGGCTGGCGTTGTTGTAGGCAACTTTAATGCTGACAGTTTACCTGACTTAGCCGTTGCCAACAGTCTCTCTAATAATGTCTCAATTCTGTTAGGAAATGGCACGGGCGGATTTGGTGCAGCTACTAATTTTGGGGCTGGGCAAGGTTCAAATTCGATCGCCACTGGGGACTTTAACGGAGACACTTACCTCGACTTGGCCACAGTTAATGGCAGCTCTAACAGTGTCTCAATTCTATTGGGAAATGGCACTGGTGGCTTTGGCGCGGCCACTGATCTTAGCGCAGGGGCAGGGCTTAACGGCATTGTGGTGAAAGACTTAAACGGAGACGACAAACTTGACTTAGCAGTAACAGGCACTAACGGCGCTGCAATTTTAGTAGGAAATGGCACTGGGAGTTTTAGTTCAGCCGTTAACTTTGCTGCGGGGACAAGTCCAATGTCCATTATTGCCGGCAACTTTAATGCTGATACTCTACCGGATTTGGCAGTAGCGAACAACGGTTCAGATAACGTTTCGGTGCTGCTGAATACACCCAATACAGTTAATTTCGGGGCTGCAACTTACACCCGTACAGAAGGAACAACAGACACCGCAGTTGATATTCCCGTCACCCTCACCGGTGGCACACCCTTGGGCGATGTAACTGTGCCAATTGTCATCGACCCCAGCAGCACAGCCACCCAAAATTCAGACTACACCATTTCCCCTACAACTGTTATATTCCCCGCCGGTGCAACAGGTTCCGCACTCACCCAAAATATTGCAGTTACTATCAAACCCGACAATCTCCCTGAAAACGCCGAAACCGCAATCCTCAACTTTGGCGCAATCACCGGAGGCATTGCAGGTACAACCAAACAAACAACATTAAATATTGCAGCAAACGGTACTGTTTCTTATGCCATTGCCACTGGTACTGCCAGCATTCCTGAAGGTAATACCGGCACAAAACCTCTGACTTTCACCGCGACTCGCAGCGGCAACACAGGCGGGGCAAGTAGCGTCAATTATACGATCGCCGGCACAGCTACAAACATCAGCGATTACAACAACATCGGCGGCACTTCAGGGGCAACTACTGCTACTGGCACCATTAATTTTGCCGCCGATGAAACATCCAAAACCATTACTCTCGATGTATTAGGCGACACCCAAGTTGAACCCGACGAAACCATAGCCGTTACCCTGTCAAATCCCACCAGCCCGGGCTCCACACCGACAATTACCACTGCAACCGCTACCACAACTATTACTAATGATGACAAAGCTGGCTTTACTATTAACCCAATATCGGGATTAACTACAAGTGAAGCTGGTGGCAAGGCAGAATTTACAGTCAAACTCAACGCTCAACCCACTGCTGACGTTACCATCGGTTTGAGGAGTGACAATGTTGAAGAAGGAACAGTTTCAACTAATAGCTTAACTTTCACTCCTGCTAACTACAATCAACCGCAAACAATCACGATAAGTGGTGTTGAAGATTTAGTAGCTGATGGCCCTAAACCTTACAAAATTGTCACCGCTGCTGCTGTGAGTACCGATGTTAATTACACTAACCTCGATCCTGAAGATGTCACCGTCACCAACAGTGACAATAAAACTCCCGGAATTACGGTGAATCCGACGGCGGGATTAACTACTGGTGAAGATGGCACTAAGGCTAACTTTACTGTGGTGCTGAATACTCCGCCGACTGCTGATGTGACTATCGGTTTGAACAGTGACAATGTTGCCGAAGGAACAGTTTCGGTTAATAGCTTAACTTTCACTCCGGTTAACTGGAATACACCGCAGCCGGTGACTGTGACAGGGGTTGAGGATAGCATTGTTGACGGCAATATTGACTACAAAATAATCACGACGGCTACTGTTAGTACAGATCCGATTTACAACAACCAAGATGTAGCGGATGTTAGCCTCAGCAATAAAGACGAGGATACGGCTGGTATTTCTATTACCCCCACGGCAACAACTGCTACAGAAGGCGGCGCGACGGGCAATTATGCGATCGAGTTAACGTCACAGCCGATCGCTCCTGTTACCATTAACTTTAATGCTGGAAGTGAAATAAATGCGATCGCGCCTGTTATCTTTGATAGCACGAATTGGAATGTTGCCAAAACAGTCACAGTCACTGCTACCGACGACAGCAAAGCCGAAGGCACGCACAGCGGCACGATCGCTCACACTGTTACCAGTACCGACACTAAGTATAGCGGTCAGACCATTCCGGATGTCAATGTAGCTATTACCGACAACGACACAGTAGGTGTCAGCATTTCTCCCACGCAAACAACTGCTACTGAAGACGGGGCGAATGGCAGTTATACAGTAAAACTCAACAGCCAGCCGATCGCCTCTGTTACTATCACTCTCACAACAGGTGAGCAGATTGAGGCGATCGCGCCTATCACTTTCACTACCCTTAATTGGGATAGTGTTCAAACCGTTACGGTGAAAGCTGTTGATGATACGGTTGTCGAAGGGGCTCACAGCGGTACTATCACTCACAGTGTGAGCGGCGGTGATGCTAAGTATAATGTGGTTGTGGTTCCAGGGGTGACAGTTGCGATCGCTGATAACGACACTGTACCAGAACCAATCGGCGGTGGTGGCACTACACCAGAACCAATCGGCGGTGGTGGCACTACACCAGAACCAATCGGCGGTGGTGGCACTACACCAGAACCAATCGGCG
>NZ_JAUBVF010000009.1:0-9319 GCF_036705685.1 Microcoleus sp. AT3-A2 | reverse complement strand
GTGGTGGCACTACACCAGAACCAATACTTGGAAGTCCCGGCATTGTTATTAGTCCGGCATCGGGATTAGTAACTACAGAAGCAGGTGGCACAGACACTTTCACCATCAAACTCAACCGCCCACCTACTGCGGATGTAAAAATTGATTTGCGTAGCAGCAATGAGGCAGAGGGAGTAATTTCAACGGACTCGATTACCTTCAATTCTGTTAATTGGAATCAGTGGCAGCCGATTACGATAACGGGTGTGGACGATCGAGTATTTGACTTCGATAAGAGTTATCAGATTGTCACTGCCCCTGCTGTGAGTGCGGATAGTAACTACAACGGCCTCAATGCACCGGATGCCACTGTTGTTAACAGGGGTAACACCATACCCACATCTGAGGACAGGCCCCTATCTGGTGACAGTTCTTCAGATTTGGATTCGGACACTGCTGCTAACCCAGGCATCACCGTCTCCCCCACCAACGGATTAATCACCACTAAAACAGGTGCAAAAGCCAAATTTACCCTCGCACTTAATAGCAAGCCGACGGGCGAAGTTTTGATCGGTTTGAATGTTTCTCCTCAAAATCCTGCAGAGGGTAGTCTCTCCACTCCAGGAGTTACCTTTACACCTGACAACTGGAATATTCCCCAGGAGGTAACGGTAAAAGGAGAGGGTGGTACTTTCTCTGCTGCCGCTAACCGACCTTACACGATCCTTACCGCCCCTGCGAGCAGCGATGACAGTAAATACTCAGGTCTAGATGCCTCTGATGTCAGTCTCACCAATATGTTCGTTTATGACGACTATCCCTACAATCAATATCCTCAGATTGTCGTTGGGCCAACAAGCGAGTTGACTACAACAGAAGCAGGCGACACTGCTAATTTCAGTGTTGTGTTGACTCAGCAACCTATGGCTGATGTTGTCATCCCAGTCAGCAGTGACAACACGGCAGAAGGAACTGTTTCTGTATCGACGCTGAAGTTCACTCCTGATAATTGGGATACAGCTCAGACTGTCACAATCAAGGGTATTAACGATAATCAATCTGATGGCGATCGTCCCTACAAAATAATCCTCGACCCGGCTATAAGCAGCGACTTTGCAGACAGTGGGGGCTTTTTTCCAAATTTTGTGTACTCAGGTCTCGATCCTCAAGATGTAAGCGTGACTAATCTCGAACGCAGTTACACTTTCAACAAAATCAATACGGAAATCTCGAATTATTTCAACGGCGGAGCAATTAGCGATTGGGGAGACTACAGCGGTGATGGGAAACTGGATTTTATCGCAGCAGGAGGTTTTCAGCTTCTGAGCAATCCCGGTAGCAATCTTTCCTTTACTGGTACTTCGTTGTACCGCAATACTGGCAGTACCTTTACCGCTGACAGTGGCTACTCCTTAGAGTTAGCCGATGCCGCATCTTGGGGAGACTACGATAATGACGGCCAGCTAAATTTTGCTTTGCAAATAAATGCACTACTCAGTCAAAAATATCCCTCACCGCAACCACCAAACTTACTCAAAATTTACGGCCCAACTGCTTTAAACAGCGAGCAGACAAGTCCCACAGGTAGCTCCCAATCGTGGGCAGACTACAACAACGACGGCAAACTCGATCTCCTGAATGCCACCCAACAAAGTATCACGAATGAAAATGCAGACGGTACGTTTAGTACCCTGGAAAACGCAAGCTTACTGTACCGCAATACTGGGAAGAGCGATATAGTTTTGACGGTAGATATTACTACCCAACTCCCTGGTGTTCTCAACGGTTCGGCTGCTTGGGGGGACTATAACAAGGATGGCAAACCCGATATCCTGCTAACGGGCGATAGTGTTTCAGGCAAAATAGCCAAGGTGTTTGGCAATACTGGCAGCGGCTTTAGCGAAGACACGACTGCCGCCTTGCCCGGTGTTTCTAATGGTTCGGCAGCTTGGGGAGACTATGACAATGATGGCGATTTGGATATCTTGCTAGCGGGTAATTCAGATTCTGGCAACATCACTAAAGTGTATCGGAACACAGGCAGTGGCTTTAGCGAAGACACTACAGCCGTATTGCCAGGAAGTAATTCCGCAGCTTGGGGAGACTACGACAACGACGGCAAATTCGATATCTTGCTCGACAGCAAAGTTTACCGCAACACTGGCAATGGCTTTAGCGAAGATATCAGTGCTGGAGTGACTGGTGACGGTCAGGGATCTTGGGGAGACTACGACAGTGACGGCAAATTGGATATTTTGCTGGGCAACCAAGTGTACCGCAGCAATACTGCGATCGCAAACACTCCTCCCACTGCACCCACAGGGCTGTCGGCTGATCCCGATGGCCAAGAAGTTACCTTCAAATGGAACAAAGCAACTGATGCTCAAACTCCTGCTGATGGTTTAAGCTACAACCTGCGAGTTGGCACGACGCCTGGGGGCAGCGACATTCTCGCCCCGATGTCTCTCAATGACGGAACTCGGCAAGTTGTAGGGCTAGGTAATGCCAATCAAAACACCCAGTGGCAGCTCAAAGATTTGTCTCCAGATAAGACATATTACTGGAGCGTACAGGCGATCGACACTGCTTGGGCCGGTTCACCCTTTGCCGAAGAAGGGAGTTTTACCACAGTTGCCAACAACCCTCCTGTCTTCAACTACGGCCCGACTACCACCCCGTGGCATTACCAGTACATCAAGTCGAGCAGTTCATCAACGTTCGAGTACACCTTCCCAGAAAATACGTTCACTGACCCCGATCCGGGCGACCAACTGACCTACACAGCAACTCTGATGGACGGCAGTCCCCTGCCAAGTTGGCTCACTTTCAACCCAGATACCCGCACACTCAGCGGCACAAGTCCTAAACTGCAGCAGTTAACAATCAAGTTAACAGCAACAGACAGGGCGGGTCTTAGTGTCAGCGACAATGACCTTACGCGTCCATTTCAGGGTATGTTGCTGACATTTGGTCCCAACGGCGTAGTTATCGACGGTTATATTTCCGGTGCAACCCTCTTCCTAGACGCGAACAAAAACGGCATCCTCGACACCAACGAACCATCCACCACAACCGATTCCGGCGGTAAATTCAATCTCAACATCCCCTTCGAGACTTTCGACACCAACAAAAACGGAGAAATCGACCCATCAGAAGGCAATCTAGTAGCCACAGGAGGCACTGACACCGCCACCGGATTACCCCTAGAAACACCAGTCACCGCACCACCAGATTCTAGTGTCGTCACCCTCCTAACCACCTTAATCGCCGACTTAACCGACAAAGGAATTGAACCAGAAGAAGCCCAATCTTTAGTCAAAGCAGCCCTTTCTCTCCCCGCTGAAGTTGACCTAACTAGCTTAGACCCCATAGAAGCAACCAATAACAACCAACCCGGCGGCGTCCAAGTCTTATCCGCAATGGTGAAAGTCCAAAACTTCATCACTCAAACCAGCGCTTTGATTGACGGTGCTTCCAGTGCAGCTAGTCACGATCTTGTCAAGGCTGTTGTCAGTTCAATTACCAATCAAATTCAATCCGGTACAGTCTTAAACCTCAGCAATGCCGCAGCTTTAGAACCAATCATTCAGCAAGCAGCCGCGAAAATCCAGCAAATAGACCCCAGTTTCAACACTCAACAAGTCAGCCAAATTACATCGCAATCCGCGACAGTAATGGCAACAGCCAATCAGCGCATTGATGCGGCTGTCTCCAACCCAACAGGAACATCAATTCCTGAATCACTTGCCCGCCTCCAACAAGTAGCCTTGGGCCCAACTACTCAAGACTTCAAAGAAGTTGGTACCGGAAATAAACCTATTTCCCAGCTAGTTGCTGACAACACTGGTACTGCTTTAGATAGCAGAATTGAAGCTGTAGTATTGCCGACTGGGATTGCAACTCCTGTTGTCAGCGGTGATGCAGATTTGGGCAGCAATTCCCCGGATGCAATTCTCGGTACCAATGGCGACGATATCCTGACTGGCGACAGCGGGAATAATGTGTTGATGGGAATGAGGGGCAATGATTCCCTCGATGGAAGTCTGGGGAATGACACTATTTTCGGTGGCAAAGGTAGCGATACAATCCTCGGAAGTAGCGGTGATGATGCTTTGTTTGGCAACCGTGGTGCTGACATTTTGAATGGCGATGATGGTAATGATATTCTTTACGGAGGTAAGGGAGATGATTTACTGGCGGGCGGTTTGGGAAGTGATACTTTGGTAGGAGGAAGGGGATTAGATAAATTCCTACTCTCTACCAATTCCGGTACTGATACTGTTGCTGACTTTGAAGTGGGTACAGACTTGTTAGTATTGGGTAACGGGCTGAGTTTCTCGCAATTGGCTATTGCTCAAGATAGCGGTGCAACTTTAATCCGCTTGGCACAAACAGGGGAGATTTTAGCTTCTCTGGGTGGTGTTTCTGCTAGCAGTATCAGTGCCGTTAATTTCGGGTTGATTTAAGAAAGGTATCGGTTCAAGCACTTATTTTATCGGAGTTTAAAGTAAGTACGTGAAGCGAAGCTATCCCGTAGGGAATCGCCCGTAAAGATGGTAATGAATAAGTTTTAGGGGCGGGTTTACGAGATAATTGCCTAATACCAATTATCTCGTAAACCCGCCCCCACCCATGCCCGAAAGTCCACCAAAGGTTGAAACGAACGGCCCAACCGCATCGCAGATATCTATCAAAAATCCCGTTCTTAATATTTCAGTCTAATCACACTTGCTATTGAAGTGTTTTTGTGTTATATCATCCACCTCGCGATGGCTCATCCGTAATATTACTTAATAAAATTCCCCATCTTTATCAAAACTTTAATTAAAAAAGTCTTTATAAAGAAAACTTTATATAGATTTTTAGAAAAAACAGTTATTGTTACTACAACCTTCAGAAAGTGTTTCGGGCGTAAGTCGCGAAACAGGTGAATCATTGTCTTTTTTTAGTTATTAGTAGGTGCAGTATGCCAAATTTAAATAATCAAGTTTCACCAAGTGCGATCGCCTTTATAGATCCGAAAGTAGAAAATTATCAAAGTTTGATTGCCGGGGTAAAACCGGGTACGGAAGTAGTCGTTTTGGATGGGAACCGGGATGCGATCGACCAAATTACTCAAATTTTAGCTCTTCGTACTAATATTGACCGCATTCACATCGTTTCTCACGGTGCTCCGGGCAGCTTGCAATTGGGCGAGGGTAGCTTGAGTTTAGATGATATAGAGTGCGATCGGGATGCTCTACAGCAATGGTTTTCGCCACAAACCGACTCAAGGAGCAAAAATCGACGGAATATCCTGCTGTACGGGTGCTGTGTAGCAGCAGGCGAGACAGGTAAAGCATTTGTCAAACGCTTGAGTGAGTTAACCGGGGCATCGGTTGCGGCTTCCCAAAACCTCACGGGAAGTGTAACAAAAGGCGGCGACTGGGAATTAGAAGTCAGAACCGGGAAAATAGAAAAATCGCTGGTATTTGAACCCGAAGTATTAGCAGCTTACGAGTATGTTTTGAATAGTTTTGGTGCTGCGACTAACTTTCCCGTGGAATCAGATCCTGTCTTCGTCGGCGTCGGAGATTTTGACGGCGACGGAAACAAAGACTTAGCTGTGGCGAACAGTAACGCTTCCGGCGGCGGTTTTGGCAAACCTTATCTATCTGGCACATCAATTCTGTTAGGAGATGGCACGGGTAGCTTTGGCACCTCTACTCTGTTGCCACGGGGGACAACTGCCCTCGCTGTCGCTAATTTTGATAAAAATGAATATGACGACTTGGTTGTAGATAATAGCAATGGTTCTGTATCAATTTTTTATGGGAGTAACACTGGCTTGGGTGCTCCCGTCGATCTATCTTTCGACTCGCTGATTTTCACTAAATACATTGCTGTGGAAGATTTTGATGGTAATGGCAGGCCAGACTTAGCCTTAGCAACTAATCGTGCCACGGGTTCCCCCAATACTAATAGTGTCGTCTCAATTCTATTGCAGAATCCTGATGGCACTTTTGCGCCTCCTCAAAACTTTTTGGTAGGGGTATTCCCTCAATCTATTGCCGTCGGTGACTTTGACGGCAAGAACGGAAAAGACTTGGCTGTGACGAGCTATAACAATGGTTCTAACCTGGTTTCAATTCTACTGAACGATGGTAGTGGCAGTTTTGGCGCTGCCAATAATATTACAGTGGGGTTGCGACCATCTTCTATGGCTGTGGAGAAGTTTGACAATGACGACTTCCTCGACTTGGCTGTGGCAAATCTTGGTTCTAACAGCATCTCAATTTTGCTGGGGAATGGTAGTGGGGGCTTTACTACTACTACGGAAATTCCCGTGGGGTCGAGTCCCACTTTCCTCACTGTGGCGGATCTCGACGGCGACTCCAATCAAGATTTGGTTGTAGCTAAAAATGGATTGAATAAGGTTTCAGCTTTGTTGGGAAATGGCAACGGCACATTCAGTGCACCTGTTGATTTTGATGCGGGATCTGGTCCTAGTGCTGTTACTCCAAAAGATTTGGACAGGGATAATTTGCCCGATTTAGCGGTGACAAACTTTAATTCAGACAACGTTTCAATTCTGCTAAATATACCCAATACAGTCAATTTCGGCGCGACCACTTACAGCGGTACAGAAGGCTCTGGGGATACAGTAATTCCCGTTACTCTCAGCGGCGGCACTCCTTTGAGGAATGTAGTTGTACCAATTGTCATCGACCCCAGCAGCACAGCCACCGAAAATTCAGACTACACCTTTTCGCCTACTACTATTACTTTCCCCGCCGGCACTACTACTCTCACCCAGAATGTTGCAGTTACTATCAAACCAGACAATCTCCCGGAAAACGCCGAAACCGCAATCCTCAACTTTGGCACAATCACCGGAGGCGTTGCCGGTACAACCAAACAAACAACATTAACTATTGCAGCAAACGGTACTGTTTCTTATGCCATTGCCGCTGGTACTGCCAGCATTCCTGAAGGCAATAGCGGCACAAAACCTCTGACTTTCACTGCGACTCGCAGCGGCAACACGGGCGGGGCAAGTAGCGTCAATTATACGATCGCCGGAACAGCTACAAACGTCAGCGATTACAACAACATCGGCGGCACTTCAGGGGCAACTACTGCTACGGGCACAATTAATTTTGCCGCCGATGAAACATCCAAAACCATTACTCTGGATGTATTAGGCGACACCCTAGCTGAACCCGACGAAACCATTGCCGTCACCCTTTCAAGTCCCACAAGCCCAGGCGTAACACCGACAATTACCACTGCTACCGCTACCACAACTATTACTAATGATGATACGGCTGGCTTTACTATTAACCCAACAGCATTAACTACAAGTGAATTGGGTGGCACTGCTACGTTCACTGTCAAACTCAACTCTCAACCCACTGCTGATGTTGCGATCGATTTGAGTAGTTCCAATGTTACAGAAGGAACAGTTTCAACTAATCGCTTAACTTTCACTCCTGCTAACTACAATCAACCGCAAACAATAACGGTGAGTGGTGTTGACGATTTAGTAGCTGATGGCCCTCAACCTTACAAAATTGTCACGGCTGCTGCTGGGAGTACCGATATTAATTACAACAACGTCAATCCTGATGATGTCACCGTCACCAACAGTGACGATGAAATTCCGGGAATTACGGTGAATCCGACGGCCGGATTAACTACTGGTGAAGATGGCACCAAGGCTAATTTTACTGTGGTTTTGAATACTCAGCCAACGGCTGATGTGACTATCAAATTGAACACGGATAATGTTGCCGAGGCAACTGTTTCGACTAATATCTTAACTTTCACTCCGGCTAACTGGAAGACACCGCAACCAGTAACAGTAACAGGGGTTGAGGATAGCATTGCTGACGGCGATATTGATTACAAAATTGTCACGGAGGCTACTGAGAGTACAGATCCGAATTACAGCAACAAAGATGTAGCGGATGTTAGCCTCAGCAATAAGGACAATGATACCGCTAGTATTTCTATTACTCCTACGGCAACAACTGCTACAGAAGGTGGCGCGACGGGCAGTTATGCGATCAAGTTAACGTCACAGCCGAAGGCCTCTGTTACAATTAAATTTGTTAATGCCGGAGGTCAAATAAATGCGATCGCGCCTGTTACCTTTGACAGCACTAACTGGAATGTTCCCCAAACAATCACTGTCACTGCTACCGACGATAGCAAAGCCGAAGGTACGCACAGCGGCACGATCGCTCACACTGTTACCAGTACAGACCCTAAGTATAGCGGCACGGCAGTTCAGGATGTAAATGTAGCTATTACGGACAACGACACAGCAAGTGTCAGCATTGCACCTACGAGTACAACTGCTACAGAAGGCGGTGCAACGGGCAGTTATACAGTCAAGCTCAGCAGCCAACCGAATGCAGATGTTAACCTCAGCTTCGATACAGGCAGTCAAATTAATCCCATTTCTGAGATTAATTTCAACAGCAGTAACTGGAATGTTCCCCAAACAGTCACAGTCACTGCTATCGACGATAGCAAAGCCGAAGGCACCCACACGGGTATTATTTCTCACTTTGTTAAGAGTGCGGACACTAAGTATAGCAGCACAGCAGTTCAGGATGTAAATGTAGCGATTACCGACAACGACACAGCAGGTGTGAGCATTGCACCTACGAGTACAACTGCTACAGAAGGCGGTGCGACGGGCAGTTATACAGTCAAGCTCAACAGCCAACCGAATGAACCTGTTAACCTCATCTTTAATACAGGCAGTCAGATTAATGGGATTTCCGGGATTAATTTCAACAGCACTAACTGGAATGTTGCCCAACCAGTAACTGTCACCGCTACCGACGATCGCATAGCCGAAGGCGCACACACTGGCACGATTTCTCACTTTGTTGGCAGTTCAGACCCTAACTATAGTGGCACGGCAATTCAGGATGTAAATGTAGCTATTACCGACAACGACACAGCAGGTGTGATCATTGCACCTACGAGTACAACTGCTACAGAAGGCGGCGCGACGGGCAGTTATACAGTCAAGCTCAACAGCCAACCGAATGCAGACGTTAAGCTCAACTTCGATACAGGCAGTCAAATTAATCCGATTTCTGAGATTAATTTCAACAGCACTAACTGGTATATCGGGAAAAAAATCACTGTCACCGCTACCGACGATAGCACAGCGGAAGGCGCACACAGCGGCAAGATAGGTCACACTGTTATCAGTTCAGACCCTAACTATAGTGGGACGGCAGTTCAGGATGTAAATGTAGGCATTAAGCTGTTGTGCATTTAAAACGCATATTGGTATAATATAACATAATGATATTCAGAAAAAGTGAATGCCTGCTAA
>NZ_JAUBVF010000118.1:0-5262 GCF_036705685.1 Microcoleus sp. AT3-A2 | reverse complement strand
GCAAATGCGAACTCTCACTCCGCAAATGCGAACTCTCACTCCGCAAATGCGAACTCTCACTCCGCAAATGCGAACTCTCACTCCGCAAATGCGAACTCCGACAAGCTGAAAACCTTACCAGTAAAGGGTTCTAAAACGCTTCAGACTATTCAGACTTACTCAGACTTACTTCAGACTCTCTCAGAAGGACAGAGAGAGAGTTTTAAAAAGTTTTGTTTGAAGAAAATCGAAGAGAGCGGACTCAAGATAGCTAGCAAAGAAGCTTGGCTTAACAAACGTGGAGCTGAGTATTTAGCAGAATTCCAAGAAAGGTATTCCGAGGCTCTGGCTAATCCAGAAATAATTGCCCCAAAAATTGAGCCTTCTAAGCTAGTAGACATTCCTACTTTGAAAGCATGGTACGGAAGTGATTGGGAAGCAGCAGCAGCACATCATGGATATATTGTCCCGAATTCTCCAACGGTAGAAATTCAGGAGGAGCCTGAGCAAGTGGCATCTTCGGAAGTGGCGACTAAACCGATCGCTCCTGACAACACTCCACAAGAATCAACTTCCGCAATCGGTGCAAAGCATAAACAGTTCGCTGAGGGCGACAAAGTAGTTATCGCTGAAGTTGGCAACACTCATCAGGGTCAGGCAGGTAAAGTCATCGCTGTTAGGTCAGGTTCTAAAGGGGATGAATACAGAATCGCGCTGGATAACGAATCACATTTTGTTCGAGAACTGACTATCAACATTCCGAAGGGGTGCAAGTTTACTTATCTGATGAAGCTGTAGCAGTTCCCCGGTGTGGCTCAGGAAATACCTATATCCTGATGTACCGACAACGGTTCCAAGTCCTAGGTGGGGAAATGCTTCTTTCCCCGTCTAAACCCCTAGCGGGATTTTTACGACTGGCCGCTATTATCTTTTTCGTAGCCACAATTAAAAAGTCGGCCATCGGAAAAATAGCCGCCATGCCGTCCGCAAGGACACCCAAAACCGTGTGTCACGCGCTTGATTCCGTTTGAGGATTACTCCTATTGTCCGTTTATATAAATGGTTAGCAAAACTCTTGACATCCATTTATGGAAATGGTTAGATAGAGATGTCAACCATTTATGGAAACGGTAATGTCTAATAAAGCACGGAATACATCAGGCAAGTTTGCACCAAAATCTGACACTCCCCGCAAGATTCGTTCTGTTAATCTCACGGATGAGGCTTGGCAGTGGTTGGCTGATGTAGCGACACAATCAGGCGTATCGCGTAACGACTATCTAGAGGCAATGGCAGAGGGCAGTATTCCATTTATGGAAACGGTAGATTCTAAGATTTCACCGCTTATGGAAACGGCAAAAACTGAAATAAAAATAGATAGTGCCAACACAGCACAACAACCAGATAGTCAGATTTCTCCGTTTATGGAAACGGTAGAAGTTGTATCAGAGTCACACAAACAAGAGGAAGACACCAGGGCTGAATATAATGCTTTGCTAGAATCCAGTACCCACATCACCAATAAACTCAGAGAAGATGTGGCAAAATTGCGATCACAACTCGAAACGGAACGCGCCGATCGGGAGGAAATTGAAACGCAACTCTCCGAGCTAAAGCAAAATTCTGCTCCGGCCGCCACGCTTTCCGAAAAACTAACACCCGACGCGGCCATAATTCTCAGTAAGCTCCGAGCCAAGCGGAAAAAGTCTAAGGTGGAACTGGCAGATGTTGAAGCGCTCTTGGAACTGCTCGACGAAAGCTGAGGTGACAAAACTTTACCAGCCACCCTTGACACGTGGCTGGGAAACTGCGATCGTAAGTTTAAGGAAGATTGATGCGCGATAGCCCAGTGTTGGCACACTGAACTACTCACGACTTCCCCAAACCGTTCTATTACAACGTTTGGAGCTCAAAAATTATGACACAGGATGTCGATCGCAATTTCCATGCGATCGCAACTCGTAATACTGATGCGATCGGATTTGGTAGCGGTCGGCGTCGGATTGATTGTTTAAAACAATTGGCTTATGACTGCGGACTGACCAACGACCAAGCCCGCAGCTTTGGAAAACTCACAGCGACTAGCACTTGGGAGAAACTGCTACTCGCACACGGGTTAGAGTTTGAACCGAGAATTGAAACTAGTTCTGACACAGTAGCGTCCGTCAACCAGGAAAAGGGCCGCCAGATAAACCTGCTGGAGTGGGTAGATTTTGGGCAAGCCCTTGCTCTAGCTCTTGCATCGGTTGGCTTTGCTTTGCTGGTTTTGGGAATGTTCCCCCGTATCAATCCGCTTAATTTACTCCCGGTAAAAATTACAATTCAGGTAGGTAAATAATGAGCTTACAACTCCGACTATTTGGCGGCGTTCAATCTGACGTGCCTAAAAATGGTGGCTCCCTTGTCGTAAATGATGGCGGCCACAGCATCGACAAATCAAAAGTCCTTACCAGCACTGATGAGCAAGCCTTAAGCCCGATGAATCCCGGTAGCTTTGCCAGCATTCGTTCTGTGCCAGTCATCGACACTCCCCGCTATGCCTCCAAAGATGAAGCGGTAGCAATGGAAAATTTAGCTAAGGAGAAAGTAAAGGGGGCGAAATACGCCAAACGTCTCTACGGCGCTGCTTTGACGATTGATGGCGCTGATACCAAGGTGCATAAAGAGCATCAAAAATACAAAGGTGGCATCGCCAAAAACGAACTCAAGAAAATCAAGGCGAGTACCACGTATGCAACGGGTTTACACCAATTGCGGGAAGGGTACGCAAAGCAGGGTGTAAGGCTTGATAACGCTGATACCAAAGCACGGGCGGGGATTGATGCGATTAAAGCCAAGCTAACGGGAGGGACTAACTGATGGCTCGCATCTATGACTACTATCCCAACGATAAATTCCCAGTGGACAATTTAGCTATTAGTATCGCACTTTTGCGAGGGGCAAAAATTAGAGCACGGGGACAATCTAATTTAACTAAACCCAACCAGCAATTGATGAACAAAGCTAGCGCTGCCATTGATGAAGCTGTACAAACGCTTGAAGCTCTACGGGTTGCGCTGTTAGGAGGCTCAAGATAATGAGAGCGATGTATCTGGCTAATTACTTCGTTGCTGGGTGCGTCGCTTTCTCACTCCTGGGGTGGGTAGCGAGTTTGCATCCGATCGCACTTCGAGGTGTTTTGTGTCTGCTGGGAGCGATTGCCATCGCCTGGGGTCTGAGCTGGCTGCTGGATTTCTCACTGAGCAAGTTACTCAAGATTTCAGTCGCTGACTTGCAAGCTCTGCTGATTGGTGGTTTTGCAATGCTGTTGATAGGTCTGGGGGTGTTTTTATGCACTTAAAACTGTTTGTGCTTAGTGCGTCCTCTGTTGCCCTCTGGATTGCACCACTAGCAGCACTAGACAAAACACTAGACATTCACAAAGCATTGCAAGGGGTAAGTCTGGGGGCTGCGATTGCTTGTGCTGTGACTGCTGGTAACATTGCCCGCAAACAAGCTGAGCAAGACGAAATTGAAGAAATTAAAACCAGGGCAATTAAGGCTGACATTGTTGATGAGATAAGTACATCTGCTTATGTTTCTCAGACTCAACGACAGCAGGAAGCAGAACAAATTTTGAACGGTGAGGGAGAGTGTTCAGAGGATGTTCAAAGGCTAGAACGTGCGCTGGCTTTGAAATACAACGAAGACGAACCAAATTGTTCGGAACATCCAAAACAGCTAGCTGAATCCGAGCAAAACGGAACATCGAACGAAGATGTTCAACGCGCTGAACGCATACTCGAACTCAGGACGAAAGGTTGGGGCAAGTTAAAAATCATCCTTGAAATTTGGGGGCTGACTAGAGGGGGCGGGTCAAAATACAAGGCTGCTGAGGCTGAATATCATCGTGTTATTGATGGAGTGGAAAATGCTTAAAAGGAAAACATCGGCTAAACGAGTGCTATAATTGAAACCAAAGCATTCCCACGAAATTGAATAAAAGAATGAATCGTGGGCCGGGGGGAGCAGGCGGGCTATGCCCCGCCCCCCCGGCCACGCCGACCGGGATGCGTGATACCCGGTAAACTCCCCAAAAAAAAACATATCTGGTATACTGTGATACCCGGTAAACTCCCCAAAAAAAAACATATCTGGTATACTGTCAACCCTCCCAAAAACTGGGAAGTGTAGACACCAGTGTAGACACCTTAGAATTACCAACTAGCAAAAATAAGGAAGATGAGTAGCTTAGAACGCTATATCCTAAAAATATGGAGGATTTAAATTTTTGCATCAAATTTGTTGAACACAATGTCCGTGTCTTGACGACACCAGGGCAACCGATGTTCGAGTGTTATGCTGCTATATTTTGGGCTCAGCAGCCAGTGATAATGGCGATGCCAATAATCCCGATGCCGCCCGCATTGTTAAAAACGCTTGTTCTGCATGGCTTCTCCAAAAAAGATTTTGATTTTTGGACTTGTGTGGTCAGATTAATGACCCAGTATATCGGCAAAGAAATCAAGGCTATGCTACGAGCTTGCCTCCGAACCCACTTTTTTGAGCTATTAGTCGAGATTTTTTCTTGGGTCATAGATGCGCTTACCGCTCTTAAAACTGAACCCTGCAAAATTGAGACTAGCCGCGACCCGCCCAAAATCTTTATTCCTATCCCAAAGATTGAATCGAATAGCTGTGCTCGCAGTGACTTATCCGCTCGCTTAATTTTCTAGCGAGCTGTTCCACCCTGTGCTCAAACTTTTTTTAAACTACAAACGCCAAAAACCGCTGCTTTCTATTGGAACAGGCAACAGCGGCTCTGGCAGTAAAGCTCGTCTTTTAGGGCGAGTTCACATTCATGACTTATCATACTGCAATCAACGGTCAAAATTCCACCACTGATGTAAACCTGGTCAAAGTAGATTATTTACGCCCAGAACCTCAAGAGAAAGAGCTTTACATTCAAATTAGAGATGGCGTTGCAGACCAAATTATAAAGCGCGGTCTGAGCAGGGCTGAATCCAAACTTTTCTTCTACTTACTTAAACTCGTCCGTTTTGGAGACAGGCCGGCAAAGGTCAAGGTTGCTGAAATTTTGCTCGGTGCTGGAATCGGGAAAACTGCTTACCATGCCGCCATTCTCAAATTTGAGAAGATGGGCTGGTTTGGCTTCACACACTCGGACGTTGAAATTAGTAATTTTTGTACGCCTACAAAAAAGTCCGCAAATGCGAACTCTCACTCCGCAAATGCGAACTCTCACTCCGCAAATGCGAACTCTCACTCCGCAAATGCGAACTC